>NZ_JADYVV010000020.1:0-123640 GCF_020194035.1 Bradyrhizobium sp. BRP56 | reverse complement strand
AGCCGCAGGTCGCCGAACCGCCCCAGGCCAAATTCCAGTCCCAACATCAAACGCTCCGTGAATCATCACTCAACCCACGGAATCAGCAATCAAATCGCCTAGCAAGATGTGTGCATACGAGAGCCGCGTGCGGGGAGAGGTCGGAACGCATCGTTAGATGCGTTCCGGGTGAGGGGGAGCCCCCGCAAACGCAGCTGTCACCGTGCAAGCGGAGACGGCCCCTCACCCCAACCCTCTCCCCGCAAGAGCGGGGAGAGGGAGCGCGGTGCCGTCGTAGTCGCTACACAGCCCAATCTCATCAAGCTTTAGCAAACCAGTTCACGTCGCTTCACGTCGCGGCGCCAGATGATCGAGCAGGTTCATCGGCAGCGGGAACACCACGGTCGAGGAGCGCTCGCCGGCAATGTCGTGCAGCGCCGCGAAGTAGCGCAGCTGCATCGCTTGCGGCTCCTGGGCGAGGATCCGGCCGGCCTCGACCAGCTTCTCGGCGGCCTGCTGCTCGCCCATCGCGTTGATCACCTTGGCGCGCCGCAGCCGCTCCGCCTCGGCCTGCTTGGCGATCGCGCGCACCATCGTTTCGTTGAGATCGATATCCTTGATCTCGACCCCGGTGACCTTGATGCCCCAGACGTCGGTCTGCCTGTCGAGGGTCTCCTGGATATCGGCGTTCAACTTGTCGCGCTCCGCCAGCATCTCGTCGAGCTCGTGCTTGCCGAGCACCGAGCGCAGCGTGGTCTGCGCAAGCTGGCTGGTCGCAGCCAAGTAGTCGCTGACCTTGATGATGGCGCGCTCGGGATCGACGATGCGGAAGTAGAGCACGGCGTTGACCTTGACCGAGACGTTGTCGCGCGAAATCACATCCTGCGGCGGCACCACCTGCACCACCACCCTGAGATCGACCTTCACCAGCTGTTGCACCACCGGAATCAGGATGATGAGCCCCGGGCCCTTCACCCCGGTGAAACGGCCGAGCGTGAAGATGACGCCGCGCTCGTATTCGCGCAGCACGCGCACGGCCTGGGTCAGGAATACGATGATCAGCAGCGCGATCGCCGCATAGGTGAAATAATCAAGCATCATGCTGTACCTCCTTCGCCGGGGGAGGCCGGCGTGCGCCGTACCACCAGCGTCAAATCGATGATGTTGGCGACCTCGACCGTGTCTCCCGCCGTGAATGTCTCGGTGCTGCGCGCTTGCCAGCGTTCGCCGTTGGTGAAGACGTGACCCGTGGTCTCGGACCAGTCGAGCACTTCGGCCGATAGCCCGCGCATGGCTTGCGCACCGATCCGCACCGGGCCCTTGCGCGCGCGGCGGAGCGCGCCGAGCACGACGAGAATGAGCCCCGTGAACATCGCGGCGACGATGCCGATGACCGGCCATGACAGCCGGTATCCGGGCGCCTCGATCCGAAACAGCATGGCTGCTCCAAGCACGAAGGCGACGATTCCTCCGAGGCCAATCACGACGGTCGGGTTGAAGGCTTCGATTGCGAGCAGCGCGATCCCGACCAGCATCAGGGCGAAGCCGGCGTAGTTGATCGGCAGCATGTTGAGTGCGTAGAGACCGAGCAGCAGGCAGATCGTCCCGACAACCCCGGGCGCCACGGCACCGGGCGACATGAACTCGAAGATCAGGCCGTAGATGCCGACCATTAGGAGAATGAATGCGATGTTGGGGTCGGTGATGACCGCGAGCGCGCGCGCGATCCAGGTGGGATCGATGGCCTCGATCGCGGTGTCCGTGGTCGCCAGGCGTTGCGTCTTGCCGCCGGGAAGCTCGATGGTCCGGCCATCGACCTGCCTGAGCAGGTCGGCCGGATCGCGTGCGGTGAGATCAATGACGTTGGCCTGCAGCGCGGCGTTGGCGGAGAGGGTGGCGGCATCGCGCACCGCCTTCTCGGCCCAGTCGGCATTGCGGCCGCGCAATTCGGCGAGGCTGCGGATGAAGGCAACGGCATCATTCGTCACCTTCGCCGTCATGGCATCCTTGGCTTCCGACGGATGGCCGCCGTCCTTCTGGTCCTTGCCGCCCTTGTCCGGGGTGCTGCCCGGCAGCCCCGGTATCGGGCCGCCAATCTGCACCGGCGTCGCGGCGCCGATATTGGTGCCGGGCGCCATGGCCGCGAGATGGGTCGCATAGAGGATATAGGTCCCGGCGCTCGCGGCATGGGCGCCGGATGGCGCAACGTAGCCGACCACGGGAACGGGCGAAGCCAGCACGTCGGCGATGATCTCACGCATGCTGGTGCTGAGGCCGCCCGGCGTATTCAAACGCAGGATAACAACCTCGGCGTGGCGCTCGGCGGCCTTGGCCAGGCCGTCCTTGACGTAGCTGGCCGCTGCCGGCCCGATTGCCCCGTCGATTGAAATGGTCAGGGCAAGATGGCTGTTGTCCGCGGCCGGACCGGGACGGATGGAGACAACCAGAGCGACCAGGACGGTCGCAACAACGAGGGCCGCCTTGAAGGTGGTGTGCACGGCAAGCACTCCCTTGCCGTGGATATGGGGCGCCGTTTCGGAACCTCAAGTTGGCGCCGTGTCACGGGCACCGTGTGCTGATCGCATTGTGCATTGCGATGGGTTATGTCGGGTCGGCAAATCTCAATGCGCGGCTGCGAGGTACTCGTCGGCAAGCTCAGCCATCGCCTGCGAGACCTCGGCCTTTGCCGACCCGTTCAATTGCACGATCGGCAGTCGCGTCGTCGGCGGCATGAATCCCAGAAGCGCCAGCGCGAACTTCAATGCGGCGGGATGCTCGCGCTCCAGCAAGGTCGCAAGCGGCACCAGCCGCTGGTGCAACTCCCGCGCCTGATACAACCGTCCCTCGCGGAAATGCCTGTGAACGGCCACGTACAGATCGGGCGCGACGTTCGTCACGACCGAGATGCAGCCATCGCCACCGGCGGCGAGCCAGGCCAGCGAGGAAGCCTCGTCGCCGGTCAGCATCCGGAACGTCGCCGGCAGGCGTGAGCGCAGGCGCGCCAGCCGGGCAACGTCACCGCTGCCGTCGCGCAAACCCACGAAGCGTGGCGATGCGGCGAGCTCGAGCAGGGTCTCGTCGGCAAGGCCCTTCACCGTGCGCGACGGAATGTCGTGTAGGATGACAGGCAGCGTGGTGGCCGCGGCGACCGCGTCGAAATGCGCCGCCGTGCCCCGTGGCATCGGCTTGTTGTAATAGGGTACGACCGACATGACGGCATCGGCGCCGGCCGCTTCCGCGGCCCGGGTGAATGTGGCGGCGCGATCGGTCGCGTTCGATCCGGCGCCGGCGATGATGCGAACCCGCTTGCGCGCGACGCCGGCCGCGATCCGGACCAGCTGCGCACGTTCCGCGGGCTCCAGCGTCGCGCTTTCACCTGCGGTCTCGCCGACCACCAGCGCGGTGGCGCCGGCCGCGATCTGGCGCTCGCACAGCCGGCCGAACGCCTCCGCGTCGATCTCGCTCCGATGGTTGAAGGGGGTCGGAAGATCGGGGATGAAGCCCGACAGCCATCTGGCCGTGTCGGCTTTCGCAGCCGTTTGCCAAGTCATGGGTGGCTCACGCCACGCGGATTGCGGGGAAGCTCGCGGTCTCGCCGCGCATATCGAGCTCGATCTCACGCGACAGCTCGACGATCATTTCAGGATGCTGGCCGTTCTCGAACAGCGCGTATTTGACGGCCTGGGCGCGGTTGACGAACAGGCCGCCATAGAGGCCGTTCTGTTGCTGGGCGACCCACTGGCCGCGATGGTTGCGGCCGATGAAGACGACGGTGGACGCGGCGCTACACGAGGGAGGTTCGACGAGTTTCACGGTGGTGGTCCTTCTTTTTGTTTCTGACGTGTTTTCCTCACGCGGACCGGTATCCGGTTCGCTCGAAAACGCTTCAGTCACGGTCACGCGATCAATGTCTGATTTGCGGGATATGAAATCGAGCGCGTGCAAGCAGCGAATTCATAGGAGCTGCATAGGATTTGTGAGGATGGTCTAGAGGCGCTGGACGATGCCGGTGCCGAGCGCGCACAGCGCGACATAGGCGGTCATCTCGTCCCAGTGGTTGAGGTTTGCGGCAAACGGCATTTCGCGCTTGGCGATCCCGGCAAAGGCGCAGATCACGGCCGACATCCACAACAGCGTGACGAGGCCCTTGCCGAAGCCGGCGCCGGCGAACACGGCAAAGCCGATCATGATGGCAAGCCGGAAGCCGAACCGGACCATGACCTGGACCGACTGCAGCTGCCGCGGCAGTTGTTTGGTGTCCACGGTCGTGCCGCCGTCAGCCGATATTGTCGACGAACAGCGGCTCGTACAGCGCGCGCGTGTCGCGACGGACCGTCGGCACGCTGGTTCGGCTATCGGACGTCGAGATGCGCTGCGCCTCGACGAAGGCGCTGAGGATCGCGAGCGCAAGATCGGTGTGGTGGGTCTCGATCGACTGGTCGAGCCAGTCCGGCAGCTCGCGTTCGCGCGACAACGCACAGTGCCACTCGCCCTCGTCATAGACCAGGCGGCGGATCTGCCATTGCGGCAGTTCCAGATCGAGCAGCGCGATCGCGGCGTCGGTCCAGGCGCCCGACTGGATCAGCCGCTCGACCCGGCGGGTCTTGCCGCTCTGTCCGACCGAGGGAAAGCGCCGGCAGGTCTGGCTGATGATGTCGGCCATGAATTCGGCTGTCACCGCATAGGCGTCGCGCAGCCGTTCGCCGAGATCGATGGAGGTGTTCTGGGAAAGCACTGACATGGCGTCATCTCGTCTTGCGCGGCCCAGGAAGCCAAGCTCAAGGCATTGGCCGCAGGCTCAAAATGGCCGGACTGCCATTTGAAAACGAGATGAGGCGGGGGACGGAGATATAGGGATTCCATAAAGACCAAGCTGTCGTCCTGGCGAAGGCCAGGAGGGACCCATTACCACCGAAGCTGCTTGTGAGATGAGGTTGGGGCCCCAGCCATCGCAAAACTCGGCCCTGTGGTTATGGGGTCCCGGCCTTCGCCGGGACGACGGCTGCGCAGCTCGTGGCACTTATAGGATTCCTATAACGTCCTTATTCGCCACCTCTCGAAAACCTATGCCCCGGATGGCACCTCACGGCCATCCGGCGCGGGACGCCTATGCAATGGCCCGTGCCCTGTGACGCATAGGAGTCTCACATGATGGACATTCTCATGGCGGCGCTTGCGATCGGCTTCTTCGCGGCCGGCATCGGCTACGCCTACGCCTGCGAACGGCTGTAACGGAGGCGACGATGATCTTCGATTACTCGCTCGCCGGCCTCGTCTCGCTCGGCCTGCTGTTCTACCTCACTTACGCATTGCTGCGGCCCGAACGCTTCTAGGCGGCCCGCGATGTCAGCGCTTTGCACAATTCTGTTAGCCGACGCGATGTTGACCGGGCTGTTGCTCGGCTTGTTCGCGTCGATGCTGCGCTTCGCTCCCATTCGAAAGGTTTGACGCAATGACCGTCATCGGCTGGATTCAAATTATTCTGTTCTGCGCGATCGTTGCCGCGCTGGTCAAACCGCTCGGCTGGTACATGACCCGCGTGTTCAACGGCGAGCGCACCTTCCTGTCGCCCGTGCTGCGCCCGGTCGAGCGCGGCATCTACTGGGTCGGCGGCGTCGACGAGCGGCGCGAGCAGCACTGGCTGACCTATACGGTCGCCATGCTGCTGTTCCATGTCGGCGGCTTCGCCATCATCTACGGCCTGATGCGGCTACAGGCGGTGCTGCCGTTCAACCCGGCCGGACAGTCGGCGGTCGCTGAGGACCTCTCCTTCAACACCGCGATCTCCTTCATCACCAACACCAACTGGCAGAACTACGGCGGCGAGAGCACGCTGTCCTATCTGGTCCAGATGGTCGGCCTGACCCACCAGAATTTCCTGTCGGCGGCGACCGGCATCGCGCTGGCGATGGCGCTGATCCGCGGCTTCACCCGCTCGTCGATGCGCACCGTCGGCAATTTCTGGGTCGATGTCACGCGCTGCACGCTCTACGTGCTGCTGCCGATCTGCGTCGTCTATGCGCTGTTCCTGGTCTGGCAGGGCATGCCGCAGACGCTCGGCGCCTATGTCGACGCCACCACGCTGGAGGGCAGCAAGCAGACCATCGCGCTCGGGCCGGTGGCCTCGCAGGTCGCGATCAAGATGCTCGGCACCAATGGCGGCGGCTTCTTCAACGCCAACGCCGCGCATCCGTTCGAGAATCCGACCGCGCTGTCGAACCTCGTGCAGATGGTCTCGATCTTCGCGCTCGGCGCCGCCATGACCAACGTGTTCGGCCGCATGGTCGGCAACGAGCGCCAGGGCTGGGCGATCTTCGCCGTGATGGGCATCCTGTTCGTCGCCGGCGTCACCGTCACCTACTGGGCGGAAGCCAACGGCACCTCGGCGCTGCACGCGCTCGGTCTCACCGGCGGCAACATGGAGGGCAAGGAGGTCCGCTTCGGCATCGTCGCGTCCTCGCTGTTCGCCGTCGTCACGACTGCGGCCTCCTGCGGCGCGGTCAATGCCATGCATGACAGCTTTACCGCGCTCGGCGGCATGATTCCGCTGATCAACATGCAGCTCGGCGAGGTCATCATCGGCGGCGTCGGCGCCGGCTTCTACGGCATGCTGCTGTTCGTCGTGCTGGCGATCTTCGTCGCCGGCCTGATGGTCGGCCGCACTCCGGAATATGTCGGCAAGAAGATCGAGGCGCGCGAGGTCAAGATGGCGATGCTCGCGATCCTGGTGCTGCCGCTGATGTATCTCGGCTGGACCGCGGTCGGCGTGGTACTGCCGTCAGCGGTGGCCTCGATGGCGAACTCGGGCCCGCACGGCTTCACCGAGGTGCTGTACGCGTTCACCTCGGCCACCGGCAATAACGGCTCGGCCTTCGCGGGCCTCACCGGCAACACCCTGTTCTACAATCTGACGCTCGCCTCCGCGATGTTCGTCGGCCGCTTCTTCATGATCGTGCCGGCGATGGCCATTGCAGGTTCGCTGGTCGAGAAGAAGTCCATCCCGGCCTCGGCGGGCACGTTCCCGACCACCGGCGGGCTGTTCGTCGGCCTCGTCATCGGCGTGATCCTGATCATCGGCGGTCTCACCTTCTTCCCGGCGCTGGCGCTCGGGCCGATCGTCGAGCACCTCGCCATGAACGCCAACACCCTGTTCTGATCGAATTGTCCGGAGTGACAACCATGGAAACCACAAGACTGCAAAAGCAGGTGACGGCGTCGACCATGTTCGACCCGAAGATCCTGGTGCCGGCGATCCGCTCGGCCTTCGTCAAGCTCGATCCCCGGCTGATGGCGAAGAACCCCGTGATGTTCGTGGTCGAGGTCGTGGCCGCGTTGACCACGGTGATCTTCGTCCGCGACCTCGTCACCGGCAGCGCCAATCTCGGCTTCACCTTCCAGATTATCCTCTGGCTCTGGTTCACGGTGCTGTTCGCCAACTTCGCCGAGGCTGTCGCCGAAGGTCGCGGCAAGGCGCAGGCGGAATCGCTGAAAAAGACCCGCACCGAGAGCCAGGCCAAGCTGTTGACCGGCACCGACCGGACCTATCGCATGGTGCCGGGCACCTCGCTTAAGGTCGGCGACGTCGTGCTGGTCGAGGCCGGCGACAACATCCCGTCCGACGGCGAGGTGATCGAAGGCGTGGCCTCGGTCAACGAAGCCGCGATCACGGGTGAATCCGCACCTGTGATCCGCGAGTCCGGCGGCGACCGTTCCGCGGTCACCGGCGGCACCCAGGTGCTGTCGGACTGGATCCGCGTCCGCATCACCGCAGCGCAAGGCTCGACCTTCATCGACCGCATGATCAAGCTGGTGGAGGGCGCCGCGCGGCAGAAGACGCCGAACGAGATCGCGCTCAACATCCTGCTGGCCGGCCTCACCATCATCTTCGTGTTCGCGACGGTGACGATCCCGAGCTATGCGGCCTATGCCGGCGGCTCGATCTCGGTCGTGGTGCTGGTGGCGCTGTTCGTGACGCTGATCCCGACCACGATCGGCGCGCTATTATCGGCGATCGGCATCGCCGGCATGGACCGCCTGGTGCGCTTCAACGTGCTGGCGATGTCCGGCCGCGCGGTGGAAGCTGCTGGCGACGTCGATACGCTGCTGCTGGACAAGACCGGCACCATCACGCTCGGCAACCGCCAGGCGACCGCATTCCGTCCGATCCGCGGCGTCGCCGAGCAGGACCTCGCCGACGCGGCACAGCTTGCCTCGCTGGCCGACGAAACGCCGGAAGGCCGCTCGATCGTGGTGCTGGCCAAGGAGAAATACGGCATCCGCGGACGCGACATGCATGAGCTTGCCGCGACCTTCGTGCCGTTTACCGCGCAGACCCGCATGAGCGGCATCGATGCCGGCACGTCGTCGGTCCGCAAGGGCGCGGTGGACGCCATCCTCGCCTATGTCGACGGCGGCTCGCCCCGCACCGTCGCCTCGGGCAACACAGTCCGCGCGGTCGCGGCGACGATGAGCGCCGAAGCGCGCGAGATCCAATCGATCGCCGACGAGATCGCCAAGGCCGGCGGCACGCCGCTGGCCGTCGCCAAGGACGGCAAGCTGCTCGGCGTCGTGCACCTGAAGGACATCGTCAAGGGCGGCATCCGCGAGCGCTTTGCCGAACTGCGCCGCATGGGCATCCGCACCGTGATGATCACCGGCGACAATCCGATGACCGCGGCCGCGATCGCGGCCGAGGCCGGCGTCGACGACTTCCTGGCGCAGGCAACGCCCGAGGACAAGCTCAAGCTGATCCGTGACGAGCAGTCCAAGGGCAAGCTGGTCGCGATGTGCGGCGACGGCACCAACGACGCGCCGGCGCTCGCGCAGGCCGATGTCGGCGTCGCCATGAACACCGGCACGCAGGCCGCCCGCGAGGCCGGCAACATGGTCGACCTCGATTCCAACCCGACCAAGCTGATCGAGGTGGTCGAGATCGGCAAGCAGCTGCTGATGACCCGCGGCGCGCTGACCACGTTCTCGATCGCCAACGACGTCGCAAAATATTTTGCGATCATCCCGGCGATGTTCCTCGCGTTCTATCCGCAGCTCCAGGTGCTGAACGTGATGCACCTGGCGAGCCCGCAGAGCGCGATCCTGTCGGCGATCATCTTCAACGCGCTGATCATCATCGCGCTGATTCCCTTGGCGCTGAAGGGCGTCAAGTATCGCGCGGTCGGTGCCGGCGCGCTGCTCGGCCGCAACCTGATGATCTATGGCCTCGGCGGCATCATCATCCCGTTCATCGGCATCAAGGCGATCGACCTCGTCGTCGCCGCTCTGGGCCTGGCTTAACCGTGTAGCCGTCATTGTGAGGAGCGAAGCGAAGCAATCCATCCATCCGTTACGCCGATCCATGGATTGCTTCGCTTCGCTCGCAATGACGAAGGAGATTTAGGAGACCTGTCATGTTGAAAGAAATCCGCCCCGCCATCCTCGTGCTGGTCCTGCTGACCGCGATCACGGGCCTTGCCTATCCTCTCGCCATCACCGGCATCGCCGGCGTCATCTTCCCGCGGCAGGCGCAAGGCAGCCTGATCGAGCAGAACGGCAAGGTGATCGGCTCCGCCCTGATCGGGCAGGAGTTCAAGGAAGATAAATACTTCCATGGCCGGCCGTCGGCGACGGTCGCGCCCGATCCGAACGATTCCTCCAAGACGGTGCCTGCGCCCTACAACGCGGCCAATTCCGGCGGCTCCAACCTCGGCCCGACCAGCAAGGCACTGAACGACCGGGTCAAGGATGATGTCGAGAAGCTGAAGGCGGAGAACCCGTCCGCCAGCGTGCCGGTCGATCTTGTGACCACGTCGGGCAGTGGGCTCGATCCGGACATCTCGCCGGACGCTGCGCTGTTCCAGGTGCCGCGGGTCGCCAAGGCGCGCAGCATGTCCGAGGACGCGGTGCGCGAGCTGGTGACGCAGAACACGCAGGGCCGCTTCGCCGGCGTGATCGGCGAGCCCCGTGTTAACGTTCTTGCGCTCAACCTGGCGCTCGACGCGGCAAAGCCGAAATAGGGGAGTAGGCTGCCCCTCGCAGGATGACTATATTGCGGTATGGCCAATCAGCGCGACCCTGATAAACGACCCTCGCCGGATGCGCTGCTGGAGGCGGCGCGCCGGGAGACCGATCGATCGGGGCGGCTGAAGATCTTCATCGGCGCCGCCCCCGGCGTCGGCAAGACCTACGAGATGCTCTCGAGCGCCCACGCCCGCCTCAAGGCGGGCGTCGACGTCGTGGTCGGCGTCGTCGAGACCCACGGCCGGGTCGAGACCGAGACGCTGCTCAGGGGTCTCGAGGTGCTGCCGCGGAAGCGGCTGACCTATCGCGACCAGACGCTCGAGGAAATGGACCTCGATGCATTGATCGCGCGGCGGCCGCAGCTCGCGCTGGTCGACGAGCTCGCTCATACCAATGCACCAGGCAGCCGGCATCCGAAGCGCTATCTCGACGTCGAGGAACTGCTGTCGAACGGCATCGACGTCTACACCGCGATCAACATCCAGCACATCGAGAGCCTCAACGACGTCGTCGCGCAGATCACCCATGTGCGGGTGCGCGAGACGGTGCCGGACTCGGTGGTCGATCGTGCCGATGCAATCGAGCTGATCGACCTGACGCCCGACGATCTGATCCAGCGGCTGAAGGAGGGCAAGGTCTACGTGCCCAAGCAGGCTGAGCGGGCGCTGGAACACTATTTCTCGCCCGGCAATCTGACCGCGCTGCGCGAGCTGGCGCTGCGCCGGACCGCCGAGCGGGTCGACGAGCAGCTGCTCAACCACATGCAGGCCAATGCGATTGCCGGACCCTGGGCCGCCGGCGAGCGCATCCTGGTGTGCCTGAGCGAGGATCCGCGCGCGGCCGGGCTCGTGCGCTACACCAAGCGCCTCGCCGACCGGCTGCATGCGCAATGGACCGCGGTCAGCATCGAGACGCGGCGCAGCCTGCAACTTTCCGACGAGCAGCGCGATCGGCTGGCCGACACCATGCGGCTCGCGGAAGCGCTCGGCGGCGAGGCGCTGACGCTGCCAGGCGTCGGCCGCCGCATCGCCGACGACGTCATCAATTTCGCCCAGGCCAACAACGTCACCCAGATCATCATCGGCAAGTCGACGCGCTCGCGCTGGTTCGAGCTGACGCATGGATCCGTGGTGCACGACCTGGTGCGCCGCGCCGGCAATATCAGCGTCAACGTGATCGCCGGCGACGAGCTGCCGGTCGGCAAGGCGGCGGTGCAGACCGCGCAGCGGCAGGAACCGTTCAATCCGCGGCCCTATCTGATGGCGCTTCTGCTGGCGGCGCTCGGGCTCGGCGCGGCCAAGCTGATCCAGCCGTTCTTCGGCATCGAGAATGTCGACCTCGTCTTTCTCACCGCCGTGGTCGGCGCCGCGGCGCGCTACGGCCTCGGGCCGTCGCTGCTGGCGAGCGTCGCGGCCTCGCTGTGCTACAATTTCTTCTTCCTGCCGCCGGTCTATACCTTCACCATCACTGACCCGACCAATGTCGCGGCGTTCTTCTTCTTCATGCTGATCGCGCTGCTGGTCTCCAACGTCGCGGCGCGGGTGCGCACCCAGGCTGACACCGCGATCAGCCGCGTCCGCACCACCGAATCGCTCTACGCCTTCAGCCGCAAGCTTGCCGGCACCGCGACACTGGACGACGTGCTGTGGGCGACCGCCTACCAGATCGCGCTGATGCTCAAGGTGCGCGTGGTGCTGCTGCTGCCGGAGGACGGGATGCTGACCGTCAAGAGCGGCTATCCGCCGGAGGATCAGCTCGACCAGGCCGATCTTGCCGCCGCCAACTGGGCCTGGGGCAACGACCGCCCGGCCGGCCGCGGCTCCGACACGCTGCCGGGGGGCAAACGGCTGTTCCTGCCGATGCGCACCGGCCGCGGCCCGATCGGGGTGATCGGCATCGACGACGACCGCACCGGGCCCTTGCTGACGCCGGACCAGCGCCGGCTGCTCGACGCGCTGGTCGACCAGGGCGCGCTCGCGATCGAGCGCGTGCTGCTGGTCGAGGACATGGATCGCGTCAAGCGCACGGTGGAATCCGACCGGCTGCGCGGCGCGCTCCTGACCTCGATCTCGCACGATCTCAAGACGCCGCTGGCCTCGGTGCTCGGCTCGGCCTCGGCGCTGCGCGACCTCGGCGCCAACCTGAGCGATGCGCAGAAGCACGATCTGCTCGCCACCGTGATCGACGAGTCCGAGCGGCTGAATCGGTTCATCGCCAATCTGCTCGACATGACCAAGCTGGAATCCGGCGCGATCGTGCCGAACACGGCGCGCCATGATGTCGGCGAGATCGTCGGCAGCGCGCTGCGGCGGGCGAGCAAGATCCTGGTGCATCACCGGGTATCGCTGGAGCTCGCGGCCGACCTGCCGATGCTGGAGCTCGACGCCGTGCTGTTCGAGCAGGTGTTGTTCAATCTGCTCGACAACGCTGCCAAATACGCCCCGTCGGACACCACGATCTCGATCCGCGGCGCCCGCGATCGCGACACCATCGCGCTGCAGATCCTCGATGAAGGCAACGGGATTCCCGCGGCCGAGCTCGAAAGCGTGTTCGACAAATTCTATCGCGCCGAGAAGGGCGACCATGTCCGTCCCGGCACCGGCCTCGGGCTTGCGATCTCGCGCGGCTTCGTCGAGGCGATGCGCGGCACGATCGCGGCGGCCAACCGCGCCGACCGCAGCGGCGCCATCATCACCATCCGCCTGCCGATCCCCGCCGACACCAACGCGCTGGACACTGCTGCATGAACGCCACGCCGATCAAGGTCCTGGTCATCGACGACGAGCCGCCGATCCGCAAGTTGCTGCGGATGGGGCTGAGCACGCAGGGCTATGACATCCTCGAGGCATCCAACGGCAAGCTGGCGCTGGAGATGCTGGGTGAGGGACCGGCGCTGATCATCCTCGACCTCGGATTGCCCGACATTCAGGGCCATGACCTCTTGCGCATGATCCGCGGCCGCAACGAGAGCGTGCCGATCGTGGTGCTGTCGAGCCGCGGCGACGAGGCCGGCAAGGTGCAGGCGCTCGATCTCGGCGCCGACGACTACCTGACCAAGCCGTTCGGCATGGACGAATTGCTGGCGCGGCTGCGCGCGGCGCTGCGGCACCAGTTGCAGGTGCAGGGCGAGCGGCCGGTGTTCCGCTCCGGCGATCTTTCGGTCGACCTGGTGCGCCGGATCGTCAAGGTCGGCGACAGGGAGATCAAGCTGTCGCCGAAGGAATATGACCTGTTGCGCGTGCTGGTGCAGCATGCCGGCAAGGTGCTGACCCACCGCTTCCTCTTGAAGGAATTATGGGACGAACTGACCGACGCGCAATATCTGCGGGTCTATGTGCGCCAGCTTCGCCAGAAGATCGAGGCCGACCCGGAGCGTCCGCAATTCGTGCTGACCGAGACCGGCATCGGCTATCGGCTGCGCGCGGCGGACTAACATGTAGCCCGGATGAGCGAAGCGATATCCGGGGCATCTCCCGCATGTCGCTGCGCTCATGCGGGCTACGTTGGTGCCGTCGCCCGACGACACCAAACGGAACTTTCGCTGCCATCGAGGCTTGTTTTCCGTTAGCGGGAGACAAGCCATGGCAAGGAAATATTCGCGGAAGGCATCGGGCGATGTCGAGCGCGCGATGAAGAAACGCAAGGCCGGCACGCTGCGCAGCGGCCGCTCCAAGAAGAAGGTGAAGAGCCGCAAGCAGGCGATCGCGATCGGGCTATCCGAGGCGCGTGCCAAGGGCAGGAAGGTGCCGAAGAAGTCGTCAAAGAAGAAGACGGCGAAGAAGCGCAAGACAGCCAAGAAGCGGAAGAGCTCGAAGAAGAAGTAGGGCCAGGCCGTCTGCTTCGTCATGGCCGGGCTTGACCCGGCCATCCACGTTGTTCTGACCAAGTCGATGGATGCCCGGGTCAAGCCCGGGCATGACGAGTGGAATTTGCCTCACCCCGCCTTGCGTCGCCGCGCGCTTGACCGGTGCGCCTTCTTGGCGGCGCGGCGATGCGGGGTCGGGCGGCGCGCGGTGGAGCGCGAGCGCCTTGCGCCGCTCTTGCCGCCTTTCAGGCTCTGCTGCAGCGCGTCCATCAGGCTCACGACGTTGCTTGGCTTCTCCTCGCGCTCGGCGGCCTTGATCGGCTTGCCGGCCGCCTTGCGGCGGACCAGGGCCTTCAGCGCGGTCTCGTACTCGTCCTTGAATTTCGACGGATCGAAATGCGCGGCCTTGCTGTCGAGGATATGGCCGGCGAGCTCGATCATGTCCTTCGTGACCTTCGGGCTCCTGATGTCGTCGAAATAATCGTCGGCGTCGCGCAGCTCGTAGGGGTAACGCAAGGTGGTGCCGAGCATGCCCTTGTCGAGCGGCTCGATCGCGATCACATGCTCGCGGTTGGTCAGCACGATCCGCGCCAGCGCGACGCGGTCCTGATCCTTCATGGCGTCGCGGATCACCGCGAACGCGTCGACGCCGGCCTTGCCGTCGGGCCTGATGTAATAGGGGTGGTCGAGATAGCGCTTGTCGATCTCGCCCTCGGGCACGAAGCTGTCGATGTCGATGGTATGGTTGCTCTCGATCTGCACCGCTTCGAGCTCGTCCTTCTCGATCTCGACATATTTGCCCTTGCTGACCTCGTAGCCGCGGCCCTTCTGATCGCCCTCGACAACGTCGCCGGTCTCGGTATCGACCATCTGCTGCTTCAGCCGGTTGCCGGTCTCCCGGTTGATCATGTGGAAGCGGGTCTTCTCGACCGCGGTCGAGGCCGGGTAGAGCGCCACCGGGCATGACACCAGCGAGAGCTTGAGCGTGCCTTTCCAGTAGGCGCGGGGAGCGGCCATGATCGCCTCCAAACAGCTTGAGTTTGGAACTTGAACGGATACCGTGGGTTTTGGTTCCTGATGGCCGCACGGAGGCGGCGGCCGTCGTTTGCGCCGAGGGTTTGCCGAGGTTTGTTGTGTCGCTGAGAAACCTGTCCACCTATCGCAAGAAGCGCGACTTCGAGAAGACCAGCGAGCCGTCAGGCGACGTCAAGGTCGCACCCAGCAAGCAGCGGCGCTTCGTCATCCAGAAGCACGACGCGACGCGGTTGCATTACGATTTGCGGCTCGAATTCGACGGCGTCTTCAAGTCCTGGGCGGTGACGCGCGGACCGTCGCTCGATCCGCACGACAAGCGGCTGGCGGTCGAGGTCGAGGATCATCCGCTCGACTATGGCGATTTCGAAGGCACCATTCCCGAAGGCCAATACGGCGGCGGCACCGTGCAACTGTGGGATCGCGGCACCTGGGAATCGGACGATCCCGAGCGTGGCTTCAAGAAGGGCGACCTGAAGTTCACGCTTGAGGGCGACAAGCTGCACGGCAGCTGGGTGCTGGTGCGGATGAAAAGCGACCGCTTTGGCGGCAAGCGCACCAACTGGCTCCTGATCAAGCACCGCGACGAATATGCCGTTGACGGCAACGGCGAGGAGATCCTCGACGAGGACCGTTCGGTCGCCTCCGGACGCTCGATGGCGCAGATCGCGGCCGGCAAGGGCCGGGCGCCGAAGCCGTTCATGCTGGCCAAGGGCAACGGGAAGGCCAAAGCGGACGCGGTCTGGCAGTCCAACCACGGCATGGCTGCGGACGCGCGCGCCAGGACCAAGGCGCCGGCGCCCAAGGAGCGGCTGAAAGTGACGCGGCAGGCGAAACCGAAGCAGGTATCGGAGATGCCCGATTTCGTCGCGCCGCAGCTCTGCGCCGCGGTCGAGTCTCCACCCAATGGCACGGGCTGGTGCCACGAGATCAAGTTCGACGGCTACCGCGTACAGTTGCGTGTCGAAGACGGCGAGGCCGTGCTGAAGACGCGCAAGGGGCTCGACTGGACCGCCAAGTTCGGCGCGATCGTGAAGGAGGCGGAGAAGTTGCCGGACGCGCTGATCGATGGCGAGATCGTAGCGCTCGACAAGAACGGCACGCCGCATTTTTCGACGCTGCAGGCCGCGCTTTCCGACGGCAAGACGGATCGGCTGATCTTCTACGCGTTCGACCTGCTGTTCGCCGGCACCGAGGACCTGCGCCCGCTGCCGCTCGCCGAGCGCAAGACGCGGCTGAAGCAATTGCTCGCGGCGCGCAAGGGCAAGAACCACCTGATCCGCTATGTCGAACATTTCGAGCAGCGCGGCGAGGCGGTGCTGGAATCCGCGCGCAAGCTCGGCCTCGAAGGCATCGTCTCCAAGCGGCTCGACGGTGCCTACCGTTCCAGCCGCTCCGACGACTGGACCAAGGCAAAAATCCGCGCCGGCCATGAAGTGGTGCTCGGCGGCTGGAAGACCACCAATGGCAAATTTCGCTCGCTGATGGCGGGCGTCTATCGCGGCGATCATCTGGCGTTTGTCGGCATCGTCGGCACCGGCTTCGGCCAGGACACGGTCCGCCGCATCATGCCGGCGCTGAAGGCGGCGGAGGCGGACAAGAGCCCGTTCGGCGGCAAGGATGCGCCGAAGAAGACCCGCGACGTGCACTGGCTGAAGCCTGAGCTGGTCGCGGAGATCGAGTTCGCCGGCTGGACCGACGCCGGCAATATCCGCCAGGCCGCCTTCAAGGGCCTGCGCCAGGACAAGCCGGCGCACGAGGTCGAGGCCGAGCGGCCGGTAGTAACCAAAGTGGTGAAGCCGATGGCCAAGGGCGTGGCGAAGAAGGGCGCCGGGAAAGCGTCCAGCGAGGTGATGGGTGTCGTCATCTCGCACCCGGACAAGGCGCTGTGGCCCGATGCGGGCGATGGCGAGCCGGTGACCAAGCTCGACCTCGCGAACTATTTCGCGGCGGTCGGCGAATGGATGATCTCCTATCTCAAGGGCCGGCCGTGCTCGATCGTGCGTGCGCCCGACGGCATCAAGGGCGAGACCTTCTTCCAGCGTCATGCGATGGCCGGCACATCGAAGCTGCTCAAGCTTGCGAAGGTCTCGGGCGACCGTAAACCCTATTTGCAGATCGACCGGATCGAGGGCCTGGCGGCGGTCGCGCAGGCCGGCGGCCTCGAGCTGCATCCCTGGAATTGCGCGCCCGATGCCTATGACACGCCGGGCCGGCTGGTGTTCGATCTCGATCCCGCGCCCGATGTTGCATTCACCGACGTGATCGACGCCGCCAAGGACATGCGGCAACGGCTGACCGCGGTCGGCCTCGAAAGCTTCTGCAAGACCACCGGCGGCAAGGGTCTCCACGTCGTCACACCGCTGCTCGCGGGCAGCAGGGACAAGGTGACGTGGAAGGAGGCCAAGGCGTTCGCGCAGGCGGTCTGCCAGTGGATGGCGCTGGACGATCCCGAGCGCTATCTGATCAACATGTCCAAGGCCAAGCGTACGGGAAAGATCTTCCTCGACTATTTGCGCAACGACAGGATGTCGACGGCGGTCGCGGTGTTGTCGCCGCGGGCGCGGCCGGGGGCGACGGTGTCGATGCCGCTGACCTGGCCGCAACTGCGCGGTGATCTCGATCCGAAGAAATTCACGCTGCGCACCGTGCCGGCCTTGCTCGCGAAGACGAAGGCTTGGGATGGCTACGAGGACGCGGCCTCGTCGATCAAGTCGGCGATGAAGAAGCTCGCGGCCAAGTAAGCGCCGTCCAACGAAGCACCACCCGCTTTCGCGGGTGATGCTGGTCGTCGATATCGGCAGGACGCAACGCTACCAAGGGCTACAGTCGTCCCATCAGGAGCAGGATCAGCAGAATCACGACGACCAGGCCGAGCCCGCCGCCGCCGTAATAGCCGGTGCCGTAAAACGGTCCGCCGCCGATGCCGCTGAAGCCGCCAAGCAGCGCAATGACCAGAATGATGAGAATGATCGTTCCAATTGACATGTAGCGTCTCCTCAGCCCCGCGGGCTCGTCTCGTTTCTGCCCTTCGGGAAGGAAAACAACCCGTAACTGTGAAGGTTCCGGAGTTGGCGCTGTGATAAACCTGTGTGGTTCTTCCGTTTGCCTTGGAACAGAACTACATCAACCAAACCCACGGAGGAGTGCATCGCAATGTCGGCGCCGCTGATCGTTTCGATACCCCATAGCCTCGGCCGCGACGAGGCGATGCGCCGCTTGAAAACGGGCCTGTCGCGCGCGACGGCGAACCTGCCGGTCATAAGCGTCGACGAGGAGCGCTGGGACGACAACCGGATGAGCTTTCGTGTCCGAGCGCTGGGGCAGGTCGCGGCCGGGCATGTCGATGTCGAGGATGCCCATGTGCGCGTCGAGGTGACGCTGCCGTGGCTGCTGCAACGGTTCGCCGAGGTCGCGCAGGTGGCGATCCGCAAGCGCGGGCAATTGCTGCTGACCAAGCGCTGACGCAGGACGTCAGGCGTGCGAGCGCGCCTGCCTTGCGGTGCGTTTCGTCCCCGCGACCCTTGTCTTGAGCACGGCAACCGGCAGATTGCCGAACAGTTCCGGGAGCTGAATCCGGGTTGCGCCATCCCTGAGCGCATACCCCGTCACGTCGATTTCACCTTCAAAAGCCTCGGGGCGCGGCCAGCTGCGGCCGCCCTGCGTGAACGGGGCGAATGACCTTGCCACCGCAACGATGGCCGCCTCGCGGCCATGGCGCCGCGCGAAGGCAATGACGTGATCGCGGTGCGGGCCGCTGACCGCGAGCGGCACGTAGTCGCCGCTGGTGAACACATCGGCCAGCTCGTTGCGGAGCCGTAGCAGATGCCGCGTCCATGCGAATTTGAGACGGCCGTCGCGCCAGTTTTGCGCCAGCGCATCCCAATCCGGCATCTCCAGCGTGGCGAGCATTCCTGCCCGTTCGGTAAAGTCGACCGGGCGGCGGTTGTCCGGATCGACCAGCGAAAGATCCCAGCTTTCGGTGCCCTGGTAGAAATCCGGCACGCCCGGCATGGTTGCCTTCAGCGTGATCTGGCCGAGCGAATTCAGCGCGCCGATCAACGCGGTCCGTTGCGCCAGCGTCCCCAGCGCATCGAGGAATTCCGGCGAGGTCTTGCGATCGAGGATCCGCTCGATGAAGGCTTTCACGCCGGCCTCGTAAGGCTGGTGCGGATTGAGCCAGCTGGTTTCCTGCTTGCCCTCGCGCGCCGCCTTCAGCGCGTAGGCCTGGATGCGGGCGGCGAGCGATGCATCATCGGGATCCCAGGCGCCGAGCAGGGCCTGATACAGCATGTATTCGAACGTCGCCGATGGCGCGCGCATCTCGCCGTCGAGCACCAGATGCGGCGCATTCAGCACTTTCCAGCGCGCCACCGCGCTGGTCCACTCGCCGGGGATTTCCGCAAGCGCCATGATGCGGGTGCGGGCGTCCTCGCCGCGCTTGGTGTCGTGGGTCGCGGTCGCCGTCATGCCGTGCGGCCATTCGCGGGCGCGGGCCTGCATCATGGCATGGAAGGTCTCGGGCGCGATCGCGCTCGCCGCCGGATCGCCGCCGACCTCGTTGAGCGCCAGCAGCCGGTGATAGCGATAGAAGGTGGTGTCCTCCAGCGACTTCGCCATCATCGGCCCGGTGAATTGCTGCACCTTCAGCGCGAAGCGTCGCACCCGCGGCGCGCCATGCGGCGGCCGGCCGGGCTGCAAAAGGTCCATGGTCAAGGCATCGCGCAGGAAATCGAAGATGCCTTCGTCGGCGGCGAACCAGTCGGCGCGGGCACGCTCGATGGTCTTGCTGATCAGCGTGCGGTCATGCGCGGCTGGTCCCGAGGTGGTGAGATAGGTGCGATAGACCGGAAAGTGCAGCACATAGAGCTCGAGCGCCTGCCGCAGACTGTCGCCGGAGAAGTCGCGGGTCGAGTAGTGACCGCTGGCAATGCGCGCGAGCAGCCGCGCCAGCACGGTGAATTCGCTGGTGAGCAGCGTCTCCAGCACGCGCTGCTTGGCCTCGCGCAACACCGGCGTCAGGTTCGGCGACTGGTTGCTGATCTGGCGCCAGATCTCGTTCAGTGGATCGAGGCCGCGACCGTCGACCAGTGCCTGGCTGATCGTATTCATCCATTCATAGCCGGTGGTGCCGTGAACGCCGCTGAATCTCGGCAGCTTCTCGTCCTCGCCGAGGATCTTCTCGATCACCATGTAGAACGGCCTGGCCTTAGCGCCCTGCGCGGAGCGGATCAGGCGGCGCAGCCGCTGGAAGTATTGCGCGGGATCGCGCAGGCCGTCGATATGGTCGAGCCGCAGGCCCTGCAGCCGGTCCTCGGCGATCAGCCGCTTCACGAGGCTATGGCTCGCCTCGAAGGTGGCGGCGTCCTCGACCCTGAGGCCGGCCAGCGTGTTGACGTCGAAGAAGCGGCGATAGTTGATGTCGCTGGACGCCAGCCGCCAGTGGCCGAGCTTGTAGTGCTGGCGTTCCAGCAAATGATGCAGCGCCAGCGTCTGGGTCGGGCGGTCCTCACCGGCGCGATAGGCATCGAGGCCGCGTGCGATGGTTTCGGCGCCGCCCTCGATCGCCTTGATCGCCGCCTTCACCGCCGGCGCTTCGATGCGGTTGGGGTGACGCAGCGCCCGGTATTGCGCGGCGAGCTCGAGCATCGCGCGTCCGGGCGGGTTGTCTTCGGCCGCGGCCTCGCGGACGATGGTGCGCAGCACCTCGCCATAGCGCTCCGGCGCGATCGGCAGGCGGTGCTCGAAATACCAGGCCGAGAAGCTGCCCTCGTTCGCGTCATAGCGCAGCTCGATGTCGCCGCGCTCCAGCGCCTGGCCATAGGACGAGCCGAGGATCGGCAGCAGCACGCCGCCGCGCCCGCGGTAGGGCAGCAGGTCCCAGTCGATGTCGAAGGAGACCGCGTGCGGCGACACCGGTCCCCATTCCAGCACATCGAGCCACCACGGATTGTCGGCGAAGTGAACGCCGACATGGTTCGGCACGAAATCCAGGATCAGGCCGAGATCATGGCGCTTCAATGCGTCGCTCAGCCGCGCAAAGCCCTCTTCGCCGCCGAGCTCCGGATTGAATTTGGTGTGGTCGACGACGTCATAGCCGTGGGTCGAGCCCTTGCGCGCCTTCATGAAGGGCGACGCATAGACATGGCTGATGCCGAGCGCCTTCAGATACGGCGCCACGCCGGCGGCGGCATCGAAGTCGAAATCGGCAGTGAGTTGCAGACGGTAGGTTGCGATCGGGATCGCCGGAGGCATTGTGCTATCCGATGTGCCAGCGCACCGCCCAGCCGGGGAGGTCGCTGGACAACGCTCCGCCCCAGATCGCAGTTCCCTTCGGCTCCGGTCCATCGGGGATGTCGCGAGCGGACAAATTGGCTGTCAGCCGCAGCGTGCTGCCGTCGCCCATCTGCCAATGCGCCGTCAACAGGTCGCCAGCCACGATGGCATCGCCGAAACGGCACCCCTTGAGCCGCGGCATGATCTCCTGCCGGCGCACGGCGAGCAGGTCGCGCACCAGCGCAAGCCGCGCACGCGCCGGATCATGGCCGAGCGCCGCCCAGTCGAGCACGGCCGATCGCACCGTTTCGTCGGCAAGCGGGTCGGGAATGTCGTTGCCATATTTGGCATAGGCCCAGGCGAACTCCTTGCGCCGTCCGGCGCGGACGGCATTGGCGAGATCGCCCTTGAAATCGCAGAAGAACGGGAAGGGCGTCGTCGCGCCCCATTCCTCGCCCATGAACAGCATCGGCGTGGTCGGCGCGATCAGCGTCACCGCCAGCGCCGCCGCGACCGCCTCCGGCCGGGCAATGCTGACGAGACGATCGCCGAGCGGCCGGTTGCCGATCTGGTCGTGGTTCTGCAGGAAGTTGATGAAGCAGGTCGGTGACAGCATGCCGCTCGGCTCGCCGCGGGCCTTGCCGCCCCAGAACTCCGAGACTTCGCCCTGGTAGATGTAGCCGGACGACAGCGCGCGTGCGAGGTCCTGCTTCGGCGCCCGGTAGTCGCCATAATAGCCCTGCGTCTCGCCGGTCAGCAGCACGTGCCAGGCGTGATGATAGTCGTCGTTCCACTGGCCGCGGAATTTGCCGTGCGGCGGATCCTCGGCGGCATCGAGCAGGCTTGCAATGTTGTCGCCGTTTTCGAGCACGAGGTTGATGGAGCGGCCGGTCTCGGTGGCGAGCTTGCCGGCGGCCTTGCTGAAGTCATGGAGCACGGAGACTTCGCCGGCTTCGACGATGGTATTGACCGCATCGAACCGCAGCCCG
The DNA here is from genome assembly GCF_020194035.1 of Bradyrhizobium sp. BRP56. Taxonomy (NCBI): domain Bacteria; kingdom Pseudomonadati; phylum Pseudomonadota; class Alphaproteobacteria; order Hyphomicrobiales; family Nitrobacteraceae; genus Bradyrhizobium; species Bradyrhizobium sp. BRP56. The sequence goes on along the minus strand of NZ_JADYVV010000020.1, from coordinate 101,545 downwards.
TCGAAGCGATAGTCGCGCAGCCAGCTCACCACGCTGCCGATCGCAAACGCGCGCACTTCGGGCACGCGATAGTCGATCGCGCTGCCCCACGGCGTGTGCGCGTCACTGAAGAAAGAGGGCGCATAGCGGCCGAGATAATTCCCCTCGGGCCCAAAATGATTATAGACCACGTCGAGCATCACCATCAGCCCGCGCAGATGCGCTTCGTCGATCAGGGTCTTCAGGTCCTCGGGCCGGCCGTAGGCGCTGTCGGGCGCGTACCACAGCACGCCGTCATAGCCCCAGTTGCGCTTCCCGGCGAAATCCGCCAGCGGCATCAGCTCGAGCGCGGTGATGCCGGTCGCCACCAGATGATCGAGCTTGTCGATCATGGCGCGATAGGTGCCCTCGCGGGTGAAGGTGCCGACATGGGCCTCGAGGACGACGGCCTCATGCCAGGGACGGCCGCGCCAGTCCGTCGCGCGCCACTTGAAGGCGGCGTGGTCGATCACCTCGCTCGGGCCGAACACGTCGTCCGGCTGGAATGCGGAGGCGGGATCCGGCACATCGACTTCGTCATCGATGCGGAATTTGTAGCGCGTGCCGGCGCGCGCGCCCGGGATCTCGGCGACGTACCAGCCGGCTGCATCGCGCGTGAGCGGATGCGGTTTGTCGATCAGCAGGTCGACGCGCTTGGCCGCCGGCGCCCAGAGCCGGAAGCGCGTGCCGTCAGGTGTCAGCTCGGCGCCGAAATGTTGTCTGTTCATGTGGAGCCTGCAAATGCCAGCACCGAGCGCGGCGGTGCCCTGGTATCGGCGCCGGATGCGAATTGCTCACCCGTTTGCTCGGCCTTGGTCGTGTTCAGGACCTGCCGCCAGCTCTTGTATTCCGCCATCCTCGGCATCCTGAACACGATCTCCTGCGGTGCCGCATTGAGCACGATAAAGATCGGCGCCTGTCCTGGTTCCATCGGTCCCAGCACATAGGCGAGGAATCGGCTTTCGGGGAATTTCCAGTCGGATTCCTTCATCTCCTCCGCTGCCGGCGTCAGCCAGAGCACGCCGTAGCTGCCGTCGGTGCGGCGGCCGTCGAGCCAGCGCTGGCAGCGGATCTGGCCGAAGCGCTGGCGCAGCGCGGTGAGGTGGCCGATGAAATCGATGGCGTCGTCGTCCGTGCCGAGGTTCTCCCAGCCGATCCAGCCGGTCTCATTGTCCTGGCAATAGGCGTTGTTGTTGCCACCTTGCGTGTTCGCGACCTCGTCGCCGGCGAGAATCAAAGGCGTGCCCTGTGCGAGCAGCAGGCAGGCCAGCGCATTCTTCCTGAGCTGCCGGCGCAGCGCGATGATGGCAGGATCGTCGGTCGGGCCCTCATGGCCGCAATTGTTGCTGTGATTGTCGTTGGAGCCGTCGCGATTGTCCTCGCCATTGGCCTCGTTGTGCTTCTCGTTGTAGCTGAAGAGATCGGCGAGCGTGAAGCCGTCATGCACCGTGATGTGGTTGACGCTGGCGCGGGTCGCACGGTTGTCGTGGTGGAACAGATCGGAGGATGCGGTCATGCGGCCCGAGATGTCGCCGATCAGGCTGCCTTCGCCGCTCCAGTAGCGCCGCATCGCGCTGCGATAGCGGTCATTCCATTCCGACCATTGCGATGGAAACGCGCCGACCTGGTAGCCGCCGAGACCGAGGTCCCAGGGCTCGGCGACCATCTTGGCGGTCGCCAGCACCGGGTCCTGGCGGATCGCGGTGAGGAAGGGGTGGTTGCGATCGAACCCGTTCGCCCCGCGCGCCAGCGTGGTGGCCAGATCGAAGCGGAAGCCGTCGACATGGCAGACCTCGACCCAGTAGCGCAGCGAATCCATCACCATCTGCAGCACGCGCGGATGGGTGAGGTTGACCGAGCTGCCGCAGCCGGTGAAGTCGTCGTAGAAGCGCGGGTTCTCGCGGTTCAGCCAGTAATAGGAGGCATTGTCGATGCCGCGGAAGCACAGCGTCGGGCCCATATGGTTGCCCTCGGCGGTGTGGTTGTAGACGACGTCGAGCAGCACCTCGATGCCGGCATCGTGCAGCCGCGCCACCGTGGTGCGGAAGGAATCGAGCGCATTGTCCTGGGCGTAGCGTGCCTCCGGCGCGAAGAAGGCGATGCTGTTGTAGCCCCAGTAGTTCGCGAGCTTCTTCTCGACCAGGATACGGTCGTCGATCAGGCCGTGGATCGGCAACAGCTCGATGGTGGTGACGCCGAGCCGCTTGAGGTGGTCGATCATCGCAGGCGACGACAATCCGCCATAGGTGCCGCGCAGGTTCGGCGGCACGTCCTCGCGCTTCTGCGTCAGGCCCTTGACGTGGGCCTCGTAGATGATGGTGTCTTCCCAGGGGATATGCGGCCGGATCTCGCGGCGGCCCCAGTTGAAGGTCTCGTCGACCACGACCGCCTTCGGCATGCCGCGGGCATTGTCGCGCCGGTCGAACGAGAGGTCCTCGCGCGCGCTGCCGGTGCGGTAGGCGAAATGCGCGTCGCTCCATACCAGCCGGCCGGCGAGCCGCTTGGCGTAGGGGTCGAGCAGCAGCTTGTTGGCGTTGAAGCGATGGCCGCGCTCCGGCGCGTAAGGCCCGTAGACGCGATAGCCGTAGAGCTGGCCCGGCGAGACGTCGTTGAGATAGCAGTGCCAGACGTCCTCGGTGCGCTCCGGCATCTCGATCCGCTCGAGCTCGCGGCGGCCCTGGCCGTCGAACAGGCACAGCTCCACCTTCTCCGCGTTGGCCGAGAACAGCGCAAAATTGGTGCCTCTGCCGTCCCAGCTTGCACCGAGCCGTGCGGACGTACCCCCGGTCAGTCGCATCAATCAGCTTTCCGGTACGAGGAAGATCGCAGCCAGCGGCGGAATGGTCAGGTTCAGTTCGGGCGTCGCGCCCTCCGATGCGCGCACTTCGCCGACATTGCCGACATTGGTGCCGCCGTAATGCGCGGAATCCGAGTTGAACACCTCGTGCCACTTGCCCGCGAACGGCACCGGGACGCGATAGTTGCGGTAGACGTTGGGTGAGAAGTTCGCGACCACGAGGCAGCGTGCGCGCTCAGCATTGCCCTTGCGGATCCAGGCGAACACATTGTTGTTGGCATCGTCAGTGATGACCCATTCGAAGCCGGCTTGGTCGCAGTCGAGCTCGTGCAGCGCCGGCAGCGCGCGATAGAGCCGGTTGAGGTCGCGGACCAGGTTCTGGATGCCGCTGTGCTTCGGCTGTTGCAGCAGATGCCAATCGATCGAATAGTCGTGATTCCACTCGCGCTCCTGGCCGAACTCGCAGCCCATGAACATCAGCTTCTTGCCGGGGTGACCAAACATGAAGCTGTAATAGGCGCGCAGATTGGCAAAGCGCTGCCAGTCGTCACCGGGCATGCGGCCGAGGATCGAGCGCTTGCCGTGCACGACCTCGTCGTGGGACAGCGGCAGGATGAAGTTCTCCGAGAAGGCGTAGTGCAAGCCGAACAGGATGTCGCCGTGATGGTATTTGCGGTGGATCGGGTCCTTGCCGATGTATTTCAGCGTGTCGTGCATCCAGCCCATGTTCCACTTGTAGCCGAAGCCGAGCCCGCCATATTCGACGGGACGCGACACCTGCGGCCATGCGGTGGATTCTTCCGCCGCCGTCGTCGCCTGCGGAAAATGCGCGAACAATTCGGTGTTGAAGCGGCGCAGGAAGTCGATCGCCTCGATGTTCTCCCGACCGCCATATTTGTTCGGAATCCAGCCGCCGGCGGGACGGCTGTAGTCGAGATAGAGCATGGAGGCGACGGCATCGACGCGCAGCCCGTCGATGCCGTAGCGATCAAGCCAGAACAGCGCGTTCGACACCAGGAAGTTGGTGATCTCGGTGCGCCCGTAATTGTAGATCAGCGTACCCCAATCGAGGTGACGGCCCTGCAGCGGATTGGCGTGCTCGTAGAGCGCGGTGCCGTCGAAATTGCCGAGCCCGTGCGGATCGTCGGGGAAATGCCCGGGCACCCAGTCGAGCAGCACGGCGAGCCCTGCGCCGTGGCAGGCGTCGATCAGCGCGGCGAAATCGTCCGGCGAGCCGAAGCGGCTGGTCGGCGCGAACATGCCCGTCGGCTGGTAGCCCCAGGAGCCGTCGAACGGATGCTCTGATATCGGCAGGAATTCGACATGGGTAAAGCCCATGTCGCTGGCATAGGCCGGCAGCTGCTCCGCCATCTCGCGATAGGTCAGCCACTCGTTGCGGCCCTTGCGCCGCCACGACCCGAGATGGACCTCGTAGATCGACATCGCCGAGCTCAGCGCGTTGACGCGATCCGGCGCCGGGCGCGGATGCGGGATCTTGCGCTCGTCGATCACGATCGAGGCGGTCTTCGGGCGCACCTCGGCGGCGAACGCCAGGGGATCGGACTTCAGCGGCAAATGCTGGCCGTTACGCCCGATGATCTCGAACTTGTAGTGGTCGCCGACCCTTGCACGCGGGATGAACAGTTCCCAGTAGCCCGGGCCGCGCACGCGCATCGGATGCCGCCGTCCGTCCCAGAAATTGAAGTCGCCGACCACGCTGACCCGCCGCGCATTCGGCGCCAGCACCACGAAGCCGATGCCGTCGACGCCGTCGAGCGTCATCGGATGCGCGCCGAGCGTATCGTAGACGCGCTGATGCGTGCCTTCGCCGAGCAGATAGAGATCGAAATCGCTCAGGATCGGCGGAAAGCGGTAGGCATCCTCGAGCTCGACGACGTTGTCACCGAAGCGGGCGCGGAGCTGGTAGCGCGTCGAGCCGTTCGGCAGGGGGCCTGCGAACAGGCCGGCGTCATGGATTCGCGCCAGCTGTGCGGTCTCGCCATGCTCGCCGATCGCCTCGACATTGCTGGCATCGGGCAGGAAGGCGCGCACGACGTTGCGATCCCCCTCGGGGTGAAGCCCGAGATAGTGGAAGGGGTCGGAGTGGCGGCCCTCGATGATGGCATAGGCCTCGGCGGGCAGTTTGCTCATGCAACCTCATGCGGCTGTTGCGCCAGGATCCTCAGCAGGCCGGTGAGCGGCACCCGCAGCCAATCCGGCCGGTTGGCCAGCTCATACTCGATCTCATAGAAGGCTTTCTCAAGCAGGAAAAAATTGAGCAGGCGATCGGCCGTCTTGGCGTCGGCGGGCCACAGCCGCTGGCCTGCCACCGTCTCGCGATAGGCCGCCAGCAGGGTATCCGCGGCCTGGTCGCGCCAGTCGGCCAAGGCGAGGCTCAACCGGCCGCTCTCGTCGGGGGAGACCTTGAGCGTGCGTTCCAGCGCGGCGGTCGCCGCATAGTCGATCGAACGGATCAGGCCGGCGACGTCGCGCGCCGGCGGTGCCTTGCGCCGCCGCTCGGCGATGGTGCGGCCCGGTCCGCCGTCGAAATCGATGATGAAGACGTCGTCCTTGACCACCAGCAACTGACCGAGATGCAGGTCGCCGTGATGCCGGATGTTGAAGCCGTCGGTTTCGCGCGGCAGCAGTGCCTTGAGCCGCTCCGGCAGCGTGTCGTGCTGGGCCTGCAACTGATCGGCCAGCAGCCGGTCGGCCTCCTTCAGGGAGCCGCGCCGCTGCTTCAGCGTATCGAACACACGCTCGGCGCGCGCCATGATCTCGTCGGCCCAGCGCTGCAGGTCGTCGGGCTTGGTCGGCTCGGGCGCGAAGTCCGGCAGGTCGCGGTTGCTGGCGAGCGCCAGATGCAGCTCGGCGAGCCGCTTTCCGCTATGCGACATGTGGCGCAGATAGGTGGCTTGGTCGCCGTTCTCCACGGGGTGCTCGCTCACTGTCAGCAGGCGCTGCCGTTCGACCAGGCGGTCGAGGTGTGCGCCTGCGATGGTCCAGAGGTCGCCCTGGTTGACGACCATGGCATGCAGCACGGCGATGGCGCTGCGCTTGTCGCCCTCGATCAACTCGGCGGTGCCGAGCAAGGCAGGGGTGTTCGGAAAGTTGACCACCTCGGTGAGGAAGCGGCCCATCTCGATCTCCGGATTGATACCGACCTCGAGCTTGCGGTAGATCTTGGTGACATACTCGTTGTCGACCAGCGCGGTCGAATGCGGCTGGTCGTTCTCGAACACCCGGATGCGCTCGGGCTGCCGCACCGGCCGGTCGGAGAAGCGGCTGGTCGGCCGGAATTCGAGCTTGAGGCCCTGCTCGCCTTCGTCGACCGTGAGGTTTTCCCGCAAGTTGCGCAGGAACAGGCCGGTGAAGATCTGGTCGGTGGCGACATCGAGCAAGGTGCCCTCGCGCGCGCCCTGGCGCACGGCGGCGAACGCGCGCGGATTGTAGCGCTCGCGGTCGAAGCGCACCCATTCGATCTGCATCGGCAGCACGTAGCGGCTGGTGGTGCCGCGCTGCGTGGTCTCGAAGAAGGCGAGCCACGGCCGGTTGTCGCCGATGTCGCAGAACGGGATCGCGGAGACCAGCATCGGCTGGATCGCGCTCGCGGATCGTTCCGGATACCAGCGCGTGCGGGCGAGATGGCCGGGCAGCACGTCGTGCTCGAACACGCCGCGGGTGCGCGCCAGCGACATCCAGGTCGAATTCAGCGGCACCACCAGCGTCTCGAATTCCGGGACCGCGCGCGGCGTCACCGGCTCGGACTTGTCGCGCTCCTGCAGCTGGAACCAGTAGAAGCCGTACGGCGCGAGCGTGATCATGTAGGGCAGCTCGCCGATCGCCGGGAAGCGCGTGCGCCCGAGCATCTCGAGCGGAATGCGGTCCTTGAAGGCGGAGAGGTCGAGCTCGGTGGCCTGCGCCGACCGCGACAGATTGGCGACGCACAGGATCGCCTCACCCTGGTACTGGCGCACATAGGCCAGCACCGAGCGGTTCTCCGGGCGGATGAAGGTCATGGTGCCGCGCCCGAAGGCAAGCGTCGACTTGCGCACCGCGATCAGCCGCTTGGTCGCCGAAAGCAGCGACGACAGGCTGCGCGACTGCGCCTCGACATTGACGGATTCATAGCCGTAGACCGGGTCCATGATCATCGGCGCGTAGAGTCGCGCCGGATCGGCGCGCGAGAAACCGCCGTTGCGGTCCGGCGACCACTGCATCGGCGTCCGCACGCCGTTGCGGTCGCCGAGATAGATGTTGTCGCCCATGCCGATCTCGTCGCCGTAATAGATGATCGGCGTGCCCGGGAACGACAGCAGCAGCGAGTTCATCAGCTCGATCTTGCGCCGATCGTTGTCCATCAGCGGCGCAAGGCGGCGGCGGATGCCGACATTGATGCGGGCGCGCGGATCGTTGGCGTAGGTCGACCACAGATAGTCGCGCTCGACGTCGGTGACCATTTCCAGCGTCAGCTCGTCGTGATTGCGCAGGAACAGCGCCCACTGCGCAGCGGCGGGAATGTCGGGCGTCTGCCGCAGGATGTCGGTGATCGGAAAGCGGTCTTCCTGGGCGATCGCCATGTAGATGCGCGGCATCAGCGGGAAGTGATAGGCCATGTGGCATTCGTCGCCATGGCCGAAATATTCCTGCACGTCCTCCGGCCATTGATTGGCTTCGGCCAGCAGGATCTTGCCCTTGGCGTAGGCGTCGAGCTCCTGGCGCAGCCGCTTGATGATGGCATGCGTCTCCGGCAGGTTCTCGTTGTTGGTGCCGTCGCGCTCGCACAGATAGGGAATGGCGTCGAGCCGGAAACCGTCGACGCCGGTGTCGAGCCAGCGCTTCATCACCTGCACGATGGCGCGCACCACGCGCGGATTGTCGAAATTCAGGTCCGGCTGGTGCGAGAAGAAGCGGTGCCAGTAGAACTGGCCGGCCTCCGGATCCCAGGTCCAGTTCGACTTCTCCGTATCGGTAAAGATGATCCTTGTATCGAGGTATTTCTGGTCGGTGTCGCTCCAGACGTACCAGCTGCGCGCGCTCGAATTCGGCGGGCTGCGGCGCGCGCGCTTGAACCACGCATGCTGGTCCGAGGTGTGGTTGACGACCAGCTCGGTGATGACGCGCAGGCCGCGCTTCTTGGCCTCCTGGATGAAGCGCTTGAAGTCCTTCATCGTCCCGAAATCGGGATTGATGTCGCCATAGTCGCCGATGTCGTAGCCGTCGTCGCGGCCGGGCGAGGGATAGAACGGCAACAGCCACAGCGCGGTGACGCCGAGTTCCTGCAGATAGCCGAGTTTCTCCGTCAGCCCCGCGAAGTCGCCGATGCCGTCATTGTTGCTGTCGGCAAATGCCTTGACATGCAGCTGGTAAATGATCGCGTCCTTGTACCACAGCTGGTCCGCAGTCTCGGTTGCGACCTTCTCCTGGGTATTGACGGAGGAGAATACGTTCATGACGGCTCCTTCAGGCGACACAGCGCAGCAGCAACGCGGGATCGCGCGCAGGATCTATACGTAGACGGATGCCTCCCCATTCGAGCGCGTGGCGCTCTCCGGTGACAAGGTCTTCCACTGCCGAGACGGGGCGGCGGGCATCGCCACGGCCGACCATGACGTCGCCGAGCGGCAGCCAGACCTCACGCAGCTCGGCTGACAATGCAATCGCGGCCGCGATCACATTGCCCTGATCGACCGCCTCCTTGATGAAGCCGATCACGCCGCCGTCATCGACACTGATAAAGCGCAAATTGGCGAATTGTTGCAGGGCCGGATTGCCGCGTCTGATCCGGTTGAGAGCTGCGATATAGGGCTTGATGTTCCCCGGCTGCTCCCAGTTGCGAACCCTGATCTCGTACTTCTCGGAGTTGAGATATTCCTCGCGGCCGGGGACCGGCGTGTGCTCGAGCAATTCGAAGCCGCTGCAAATGCCATAGCTGCTTGAAAGCGTCGCGGCCAGCGCGAGACGCGACTTGAACATCCAGGATTCGCCGCTTTGCAGGTGGAAGGGCAGGACGTCCGGTGTGTTGACGAAGAAATTCGGCCGAAAGAAGTCACGCTCGGGATAGGAGGTCAACTCGCCGAGATATTGTTCGAGCTCGAAGCGCTGCGTCCGCCAGGTGAAATAGCTGTAGGACTGTGTGAAGCCGAGCTTGGCGAGGCCCTTCATCAGTTTCGGGCGCGCGAAGGCTTCCGCAAGGAACAGCACGTCCGCGTCGCGGTCCCGCACCTCGCGGATCAGCCACTCCCAGAACGCCAGCGGCTTGGTGTGCGGATTGTCGACCCGGAAGATCCTGACGCCCTGTTCGACCCAGAACAGCGCGACGTCGCGCAGCGCGCGCCACAGGGCGCCGGCGTCTTCGGATCCGAAATCCGGGTTGACGACATCATCCCAGCGCTGCGGGGGATGCTCGGCGGTGCGCATCGATCCGTCCGGGCGCCGCTTGAACCACTCTGGATGTTCGTTCAGCCAGGGATGATCGGGGGAGCACTGCACGGCGAAATCGAGTGCGACCTCGAGGCCATGCGCCTGGCTTGCCGCCACGAAGGCGCGGAAGTCGCCGAGCGTGCCGAGTTCCGGATGCACGGCGTCGTGGCCGCCCTCGGCTGCGCCGATCGCATAGGGGCTGCCGGGATCGCCGACCTGTGCGATCGCGGCATTGTTGCGGCCCTTGCGGTGCTGCCGGCCGATCGGGTGGATCGGCGCGAGCAGGACGACGTCAAAGCCCATCGCGGCGATGTCGGGAAGCCGCGCGATGCAGTCGTTGAAGGTTGCATGCGTGCCCGGTGTCTTGCCCTGGCTGCGCGGAAACATCTGGTACCATGCGCCGCTGCGCGCCCGCGGGCGGTCCGCGGTCAGCGGGTAGAGCTGCGATCGCATCAGATCGCGGCGAAACTGGCTGCCGGCCATCGCCTCCCGCAATTCGGGCGCGAGCAGCGCGCCTGGTTCGCCGGTCTGCAGAAAGATTTCGCACTGCCTGATGATGACGGCCGCCGCCGCCGGGCTGCCGGCCTGCGCCTGGGTCAGCATGCCCGCGCCTTCGAGCGCGTCCAGCGTGCGATCGCTGCCGTCGCGCGGCTTCTGCTCGAAGCGATGCCGCCAGCTGGCGAATTCATCGGTCCAGGCCTCGATCGCGAAGGCGTAGCGGCCGGGCCGGTCGGGCACGAAAGCGCCGCCCCAGCGGTCATCGCTGTGCGCCGTCATCGGCGCGATCTGCCATTCGCTGTCGCCCTCGCGCCGCCACACCAATGCCGCCGATATCACGTCATGTCCGGCACGGTAGATGTCGGCCCACACCTCGACAGGTTCGCCCACAATGCGCTTGACCAGAAAGCGGCCGCCATCAACCGACGGATAGACATCGGTGATATGAAAAGTGCCATGGGCACTCTCGACAGGCCGGAGGGTTTTGTTCACGGTGATGCCGCCATTAAAAATGCAAATGACGTCCCGGCGCCGGGAAGGAGGCGCGCCAGACCCATATAGAAAGCCGCTCGCCGGGCAATGGTTCCCGGTGGGAACGCCGGATAGGGTAGAGCGTTGAACATCAACTATCCCTTTCCCGTATCTGTACAATTTAGCAACGATCCACCAACCGTTGCGAGCAGGCAGCGTGCCGAATGGACCTTTACGCCAAAGCCCAGACCCTGGGAATCCAGACCGAGTATATCGATGGCAGCGGTCACCGCCGTGTGACAACCCCCGAGGCGCTCACGGCGATCCTCGACGCGCTGCCGCCGCAGGCGCCCCGTCGGATCATCGCCGATCCCGTGGTGGTCAGAGGCGGCCAGGCTGCGCAAACGCAGCTCTCGGAAGCTGCCCGGCTTCCGGTGCAATGGAAGCTTGCGGATGGCACCGGGGTGCTCGCGCAGGGCGAGGCGCGTGAGCGCAGTGTGACGTGGCCGTCCGGTCTGCCCGAAGGCGTGCATCGGCTGCAACTGTCGGACGCATCGGGCGCCAGCGAGGAGCTGCCACTGCTGGTGGCGCCGCACGGCGCCTTCGGCGGCGAGTTCGACCGCTGCTGGGTGATCGCGGTGCAACTCTACGGCGTGCGGTCAGCGCGCAACTGGGGCATCGGTGACTTCACCGACCTGCAGCACCTGCTCGAATTCGCCCACCGGCTCGGCGCCGACGGCGTCGGGCTCAATCCGCTGCATGCGCTGTTCGACGATCGGCCCGGCGATTGCAGCCCGTACTCGCCGAACAGCCGGCTGTTCCTCAATGGGCTTTACATCGACGTCGAGCAGATTCCCGAATTCCGCGTCGATGCCGAGACCAAGGCCGCGCTGGCACCGCTCCGCAGCCACGACATGGTCGACTATGTCGGCGTCGCGGCGCAGAAATGGCCCGCGCTGCGCGCGGCGTTCGCGGCCTTCAAGGCCAACCCGGGCCTCGGCCGCTGGCAGGATTTCGAGGCCTATCGCAACGAGCAGGGCACGCTGCTGTCGCGCTTCGCCTGCTTCGAGGTGATGCGGCACAAATTCAACACGCCGTGGTGGGAATGGCCGGACGAATGGCGGCAGCCGAGCGATGCTGCTTGTGCCAAAATGCGCCGCTCGCGCGATTCTGCCGCCGAGGTCGAGTTCGTCGAATTCGTGCAATGGACCGCGGACCGTCAACTCGGCGCCTGCCAGGCGCTGGCGCACAAGCGCGGCATGCGGGTCGGGCTTTATCTCGACGTCGCCGTCGGCGTGCAGTCGGACGGGTTCGACGCCTGGAATGAGCAGATCGCGATCTCGCGCCATCTCGGCGTCGGCGCGCCGCCTGACCCGCTCAACACGGCGGGCCAGGACTGGGGGCTTGCCGGCTTCAATGCCGCGGGTCTTGAACAGCGCTCGTTCGAGCCGTTCAGGCAGATGCTGCGCGCCTCGATGCACCACGCCGGCGCGATCAGGCTCGACCACGCGTTCGGGCTGAAGCGGCTCTATCTGGTACCGCGCGGCTTCGGCCCGGCCAATGGCGCCTATGTGCTGATGCCGTTCGAGGCGCTGCTGGCGGCGACCGCGCAGGAGAGCGTGGCGAGCCGCTGCGTCGTGATCGGCGAGGACCTCGGCACCGTACCTCCCGGGTTCCGCGAGCAGATGAACGGCTGGGGCATCTGGTCCTATCTTGTGATGATGTTCGAGACCGACGACCGGGGCGTCTTCCGCAACGCCGACTACTATTTGCCGGATGCGCTGGTGACCTTCAACACCCACGACCTTTCGACCTATGCGGGCTGGCGCTCGTTCAGCGACCTCAAGACCAAGCGTGCGCTCGGGATCGATCCCGGCGAGACCGACGAGGGCCGCTGGCACGCGCTCGGCCAGCTCGACGACGTGCTGCGCCGGCACGACATCCACGCGAACGATTTCTATTCGGTGGCAAGCTTCCTGGCACAGACGCGGTCGCGGATGATGGCGGTATCGATGGAGGACCTGCTCGGCATTGTCGAGCAACCGAACATTCCCGGCACCGTCTACGAGCATCCGAACTGGAAGCGGCGGCTCCCGGTCTCGATCGAGCATCTCGCGTCGGCGATCGACGTCGACGCGCTCAAGCGCGCGACCCGCGAGCGCTCGCACACCGGGTAACGCGGAGCGCAGCGCGTGGCCTCTCGTATCGAAGACTATGGACTGATCGGAGATTGCGAGACCGCCGCGCTGGTCGGCCGCGACGGCTCGATCGACTGGCTGTGTTGGCCGGCGTTCGATTCCGACCCCTGCTTCGCGGCGCTGCTTGGCACGTCGAGGAACGGTCGCTGGCTGCTGGCGCCCACAGGCGAGATCAAGCAGACCTCGCGGCGCTACTGGGACGATACGCTGATCCTGGAGACCCGGTTCGAGGTGGAAGGCGGCGCGGTCGCGCTGATCGACTTCATGCCGCCGCGCGGCAACGCCTCCGATGTGGTCCGCCTCGTTCGCGGCATCAGCGGCCGCGTCAAGATGCGTATGGAGCTGGTGATCCGCTTCGGCTTCGGTGTCGATGTCCCATGGGTGCGGAAGAATCCGGATGGTGACGGGCTTCTGGCGATCAGCGGGCAGGACATGACCGTGCTGCGCACGCCGGTCGAAACCCGCGGCAAGGATCTGACCACGATCGCCGATTTCGAGATCGGGGAGGGCGATACCGTGCCGTTCGTCCTGACCTATGGACCGTCCTATCACCCGGTGCCGGAGGCGATCGACCCTGAGGCTGCGCTGAAGGACACCGAGGAATATTGGCGGGAATGGTGCAGCCGCTCGACCTATGACGGCAGCTATCAACGCGCCCTCGTGATGCGCTCGCTGATCACGCTGAAGGCGCTGACCTTCAGGCCGACCGGCGGCATCGTCGCGGCACCCACCACGTCGTTGCCGGAAAAGCTCGGTGGCGCGCGCAATTGGGACTACCGGTTCTGCTGGCTGCGCGACGCCACCTTTACGCTGCTGGCCCTGATGAACTCGGGCTACACCGAGGAAGCGGCAGCCTGGCACAACTGGCTGCTGCGGGCCGCCGCCGGCGCGCCGGCCAACATGCAGATCATGTACGGCATCCTGGGCCAGCGACGCCTCCTGGAATGGGAGGCCGGATGGCTGTCCGGCTATGAAGGGGCGCAGCCGGTACGCGCCGGCAACGCCGCGCATGCGCAGCTTCAGCTCGACGTCTATGGCGAGCTGATCGACGCCTTCCATCAGTCCCGCATGGCCAAGCTGAAGCTCGACGAAGAGAACTGGTCGCTCGAGTGCACCGTCGTCACCCATCTCGCCGATGTCTGGGATCAGCCGGATCACGGCATCTGGGAGCGCCGTGGCGCCCCCAGACACTACGTGTTCTCCAAGGTGATGTGTTGGGTCGCCTTCGACCGCGCCATCAAGAGCGCGGAGCGGTTCGGCTTCAAGGGGCCGCTGGTCAAATGGCGGGTGCTGCGCGAGGCCATCCATCGCGACATCTGCCAACGCGGCTTCGATCCCGGCCTCAACAGCTTCGTCGAGAGCTATGGCTCAAAGCTGCTCGACGCTAGCCTGCTGCTGCTGCCGTCGGTCGGCTTCCTGCCGCCGGGCGATCCGCGCATCCGCGGCACGATCGACGCGGTCGAGCGGCACATGATGCGCGACGGGTTCGTGCTGCGGCACGATCCGCGCGAGATGTCCGATGAGGTCCAGCCGATCGAGGGCGCGTTCCTGGCCTGCAGCCTGTGGCTAGCCGACGCCTATGTGCTGGCAGGAGATGTCGACAAGGCGCAGACCATGTTCGACCGCGTGGTGGCGGTCGCCAACGATCTCGGACTGTTGGCCGAGGAGTTCGATTCCGGCGCCGGCCGGCAGACCGGCAATTTCCCGCAGGCGCTGACCCATATCGCGTTGATCAACACCGCGCACAATCTCAGCGCCGCCAGGGCCGACGCCGAGAAGCCCGCGGTGCAGCGGTCGACTTAAACCACCGCGGCGATGCCGCCCTCCGTCTTCCGCTTGCGGCACCGCCGCAGGTCCGCGCTGCCAAAATATCGAAAACAACCCCATGCAAAGGAGCCGGCAGCTGCCGGCATTCGACCAGGCAACTTGACACGTCGGGCAAATCAGGAATATATTTCCAATATTCCGAAATCGTGCGAGTGTGATCGGCCCGCCTCAGGAACCGCGGATTGGTCGGGTGACAGATCTCGCCGTGACAAATGGCTGCGTGATCAGCGTGACGCGATCACATGATCAATTTGACTCGATTGCGATGTAGCGGACTGTAACGGCGATCACGCTGCGCCCCGCGCTCGATCACGGGTGGGGCCATCGTCCGAATGCCTCAGCGAAGCTGCAACACCGTGTCCATCGCGCGTGCGAAACCGTCCTGCTCGTTGGATTCGGTGACATGGGTGGCGCGCGCCTTCACGTCATCGCTGGCATTGCCCATCGCGAAGGAGACGCCGCTTCGCGCGAACATCGGCAGATCGTTCTGCATGTCGCCGATCGTGGCGACGTTCTCCAGCGGCACGCCGAGGCGCTTCGCGATGCCCTCGACGAAGGTGCCCTTGTCGTGGCCCGGCGGGGTGACGTCGAGATAGTAGGTCTGCGAGCGGACAGCGGTGGCATCGCGGCCGACCATCTGCTGCATCTCCGCCTCGCAGCGTTGCAGCAGGGCCGCATCCGAGCTCGCGCCGACGATCTTGCAGGCCTGATCGAGATAGGGCGTGAAATCGCCGACGATGGTCGGATCATGCTTGATCGTGTGCTGCTCGTGGGCGGTGTACTCGCCGTCAGGATTCCGCGTCAGCCAGCGGTCGTTGGTGAACAGCCAGATGTCGACGTCGCGCTCGCGCAGCATGTCGATGCAGCGTTTTGCGACCGCGGCCGGGATCAAATGCTGCTCGAGGGGCTTGAGCTGCGGATCGACGATCGAAGAGCCGTTGAAGGCGCCGATCGGCTGCGTGATCGCAAGCGGCGCAACCAGAAAGCCCATCCCGATCGTCGGCCGGCTGGAGACGATAGTGAAGCCGATGCCGGCTTCGTGCAGCCTGCGCACTGCCGCCCTGGCGCCGTCGGTCAAGGTCTTGTCCTTGGTGAGCAGCGTGCCGTCGACATCGGATACGACAAGGGCGATGCGGGTCATGTGCGGTCCAGCTTCAGTTGATTGACGATGTCTTCGACGATGGTTTCGACCGGACGGTCGATCGCAACCGTGATCGGGCGTTCCTCCGGGGTCGGCGGCTCCAGCGTCCTGAACTGGCTGGCGAGCAGCCCCGGCGGCATGAAATGGCCCTTGCGCGCGCCGAGCCGCGTGGCGATCAGCTCCTGCGAGCCGTCGAGGAAGACGATGCGGATATCGTTGCGGCCATGCACCAGGATGTCGCGATAGGCGCGCTTCAGCGCGGAGCAGGCGATGACGGCGCGTTCGCGGACGCCGCAGGTGCGGTCGATCTCGTCGGCGATCGCGCGCAGCCAGGGCCAGCGATCCTCGTCGGTAAGCGGCTGGCCGGAATGCATTTTGGCGACATTGCTTGGCGGATGAAAACTGTCGCCGTCCTCGAAGCGCCAGCCGATCCTGATCGCCAGGCGGTCAGCGATGGTGCTCTTGCCCGAACCCGATACGCCCATCACGACCAATGCGCAGGGGTTTTGTCCGTCACCCACGAAAGTCCTCCGGCAGCGCGGCCTGATCGATCAGCCAGACGGTCCCGCCCAGCGATCGCGCGCGGTTTGCCGGCAGGTTCTCGCCCGCGAAGAGGCGCGTCAAGATCGCGCGCTTGTTCTCGCCCGCCACCTCGAACAGCATCTCGCGACAGGAGGCGAGGGCGGGCAGGGTCAGCGACACGCGCGGCACGAACGGCTCGACATTGGCCTTCGGCACGCCGACCACCCAGCGCTGGGTTTCCTCGACCGCGGGATAACCCGGAAACAGCGAGGCGGTATGGCCGTCGGGGCCGATGCCCATCAGCACCAGGTCGAACAGCGGCCGCTTCGGATCGAGCTGCTCGGCGCCGTAGAACGCCATCAGCTCGTTCTCGTACAGCGCCGCGCTGACGTCGGGATCCCTGAGATCGGCGGTATCGGTCGCGATCGGATGGACATTCGCGGCCGGTGCACAGCGGTCGAGGAAGGCCTGGCGCGCCATGCTCATGTTGTGCAGCTTGTCCTTGCGCGGGACCAGGCGCTCGTCGCCGATGAACCAGTCGACGCGGTCCCACGGAATCCTCGCGCGATAGTCTGGCGTCGCCAGCAGCTGGTAGAGCGCCTTGGGGCTGGAGCCGCCGGTGAGGCAGACGGCGATCCGGCCGCTGTTCTGGTCGATCCTGGCGATCACCCGCTCGGCGGCCGCCTGCGCCAGTGCCGCCGGATCGGCGACCGTGATGATCTGGCGCTTGCCGGTCGCGGTCATGTCAGCCCAGCTTCCGCCAGCTGCGGCCGTCGCGCGTCAGCAGCGCATTGGCGGCCTCCGGGCCTTCGCTACCGGCCTTGTAGGGTTGCAGGCCACGGCCGCCGGCGCTCTTCCAGGCGTCGATGAAGGGCTGCACCGCCTGCCATCCGGCCTCGACGCTGTCGGCACGCTGAAACAGGATGTTGTCGCCGATCATGCAGTCATAGATCAGCGTCTCGTAGCCGGTCGACGGCTCAGCCTTGAAGTAGTCCTTGTAGCGGAACTTCATCTCGACGCCGTCGATGTTGATGGTCGGGCCGGGTACCTTGGTGTTGAACTGCAGCTCGATGCCCTCGGTCGGCTCAGTGGAGATGACGAGGTAGTTCTGCGACAGGCGATCGACCGACGTGTCGCGGAACATAGCGAACGGCGCCTGCTTGAACTTGATCGCGATCTCGGTGCGCTTGGTGGTCAGCGCCTTGCCGGTGCGCAGGTAGAACGGCACGCCGGCCCAGCGCCAATTGTCGATGGTCAGCTTCAGCGCGGCATAGGTCTCGGTCGAGCTGTCGGGCCTGACGTCGGGCGTCTTGAGGAAGTCCTCGATCTCGGTGTCGCCGATCCGGCCGGCGCGATACTGGCCGCGCACCGAATTGTGCAGCGCCTCCTGTTCGCTCTGGGTCTGGATCGCGCTCAGCACCTCGGCCTTTTCGGAGCGCACCGCGTGGGCGTCGAACCGCGCCGGCGGCTCCATCGTCACCAGCGACAGCAGCTGGAATAGATGGTTCGGCACCATGTCGCGCAGCGCGCCGGTGGCGTCGTAGAAGCTGCCGCGATGACCGACGCCGAGCTTCTCGTCGACGGTGATCTGGATATGGTCGATGTGGTTGCGATTCCAGATCGGCTCGAACATGCCGTTGGCGAAGCGCAGCACCAGGATGTTCTGGACGGTTTCCTTGCCGAGATAGTGATCGATCCGGTAGATCTGGTGCTCGTCCATCAGCTTCAGCAGCGCGGCATTCAACGCCCTGGCCGACGCCAGATCGGTGCCGAACGGCTTTTCGATGATCAGCCGCCGCCAGGCGCCGTTCTCTTCCAGCATGCCGGTGCGCCCGAGCTGCTCACTGATCGGCAGGAAGGCGCTCGGCGGGGTCGCGAGATAGAACAGCCGGTTGCCACCGGTGCCGCGCGCCGTTTCGAGCTTGTCGAGCCGTTCGTTCATGGCATCAAAGGAAGCCGGATCGCGCGGATCGGCCTCGATCGAGGTGACGCATTCGAACAGCCGCTTTGCGATCGCCTCGTCCACCGGGCGAGTGGCGAACTTGCGCAGCCCCTGCATCAGGCTGTCGGTCAGCTGCTCGCTCGACATGCCCTTGCGGACAATGCCGACGACGCAGAATTTGTCCGGCAGCAGATTGCCGGCGGCGAGATTGTAGAGCGCCGGGATGACCAGCCGGTGCGTCAGATCACCGGTGGCGCCGAAGATGATGAAGGAGCAAGGATCGGGTTTCTTCTGCACGTGACCTTCCGCGGTTCTCTTCAAGCTCTTATGCCTTTTTCGGCGGCTCCTTGTGGCCGCCGAAACCTGCGCGCATCGCCGAGAGGATCTTCTCCGCGAAGGTGTGATCCTTGCGCGAGCGGAAGCGCGTGTAGAGCGCGGCCGTCAGCACCTCGGCCGGCACGGCTTCGTCGACCGCGGCATTGACGGTCCAGCGGCCTTCGCCGGAATCCTCGACAAAGCCGGAATAATTGTCGAGCGTGTGGTTCTGCGCCAGCGCCGATGCCGTGAGGTCGAGCAGCCAGGACGGGATCACGCTACCGCGCCGCCAGACTTCGGCGATATCGGCGATGTCGAGGTCGAAGCGATGCTCGGCCGGCAGCGCCTCGATATTGGCGTTCTTCAGGATGTCGAAGCCTTCGGCATAGGCCTGCATCAGGCCGTATTCGATGCCGTTGTGGATCATCTTGACGAAATGCCCGGCGCCGATCGGGCCGGCGTGAATGTAGCCCTGTTCGATGCGCGGATCGCGGCCCTCGCGGCCGGAGGTGCGAGGAATGTCGCCGATGCCGGGCGCCAGCGTCTTGAAGATCGGGTCGAGCCGGTCGACCACTTTCTTGTCGCCGCCGATCATCATGCAGTAGCCGCGCTCGATGCCCCAGATGCCGCCGCTGGTGCCGACATCGACGTAATGCAGCCCGCGCTCCCTGAGCGCCTTGCCGCGGCGGACGTCGTCCTGCCAGAAGGTGTTGCCGCCGTCGATGATGACGTCGCCTGGCTGCATCAGCTTCGACAGCGCCTCGATGGTGGCTTCGGTGATCTTGCCGGCCGGCAGCATCACCCAGGCGGTGCGCGGCGCCTCCAGCTTGAGGACGAAATCCTCCAGCGATGAGGAGCCGGTCGCATTGTCGGCGACGAGCGCCGCGACGGCCTTCGGATCCTTGTCGTAGACCACGGTGGTATGGCCCTGGGTCATCAGGCGGCGGACGATGTTGCCGCCCATCCGCCCGAGGCCGATCATGCCGAGTTGCATCCCTCGCCTCCGTCAGTTCAGTGCAGCCGAGATCGCGGCATCGAGCGCCGCGAGCCCGGAGCTGAGATCGCCCTTGAGATGCACGCGCAGCGCCCGCCGGCCGCGCTCGGTGAGCACGTCGAAATCGCCGCGCGCCTGTGCCGCCTTGATCACGCCGAAGCTCGCCTTCTGGCCGGGCACCGGCAGGTCCGCCGTATCGTCGGTCGTGACCTGCAGGAACACACCGCTGTCGGGCCCGCCCTTGTAGGCCTGCCCGGTCGAATGCAGGAAGCGGGGACCGAACTCGGCGCAGGTCGCAAGGTGCCTTGCGTCGCGCACCTTCAGCCGCATCGCCTGCATGGCGTCGATGGTGTCGCCGTCGCGCTCGATATAGGCGAGCAAGGCGACATAGTCGCCGCGGCCGGAGCGCGCGAGGTGCGCCTTGATCCAGGAGTCGAGATCGCCGTTCGCACCGGCCTTGCGCAGCTCCTCGGCGTTCTGCGCGTCGGTGTAGAGATCGACCCCGTCCGCCGACACCACCGGCTGTTCGGCCGGCAGCGACCCGGTCTTCTCGAACGCTGCGGTCAGTTCGCGGGTCTTGATCTTGGCGGCTTCGACGTCGGGCTGGTTGAACGGGTTGATGCCGAGGATCGACCCGGCGACTGCGGTCGCGATCTCGAAGCGGAAGAACTCCTGACCGATATGGTCGATCGACTTCATCACGATCCGAACCACCGGATGGCCGGCGGCCTCGAGCGCCGCGAGCTTGGCCTCATGCGCTGCATCGTTCTCGCCATCGGTGCGCAGATCGATGAAGAACCGGTCGTGGCCGTAGACCGCGGCGTCGCCAATCGTCTCGCCCTCGATCGGGATCAGGCCCTTGCCGTCCTTGCCGGTCGATTCCGCGATCAGCTGCTCGGCCCAGGCGCCGAAATCGGCAACGTCCGGCGAGGCGAAGATCGTCACCTTGTCGCGGCCTTCGAGCCCCGCGATGCCCATCGCGAGCCCGAGCTGTACGCCCGGGTTCTCCTGCGGCGGCACGTCGGCACCGCAGGAGCGCACCATCGCGAGCGTATGGCCGAGCAGGCTGCGGACGTCGATGCCGGCAGCGGCCGCCGGCACCAGACCGAACGGCGACAGCACCGAATAGCGGCCGCCGATCGCAGGGTCGCCGTAGAAGATCCGGGCAAAGCCCTGCTTGATCGCGACCTTCTGCAGCGACGAGCCCGGATCGGTCACCGCGATGAAGCGGTGGCCGGCCTTGTCCTTGCCGATCGCCTTCGCCACCCGATCGAAGAAATAGTCCTTCATCACGTTCGGCTCGGTGGTGCCGCCGGATTTGGAGGAGACGATGAACAGCGTCCTTGCGATGTCGACATACTCCTCCATCGCGCGCACCTGGGCCGGATCGGTGGAATCGAGCACGTGCAGCCGCGGGAAACCGGACCGGTGCGGGAAGGTCTGGGCCAGGACCTCCGGCCCGAGGCTCGACCCGCCCATGCCGAGCACGACGGCATCGGTGAAGTTCTGCCCCTTCACGCGCTGGGCAAAGTCCTCGTAGTCGGCGACGTTCGCGGTGGCCGCGCTGGTGAGCCAGCCCAGCCATTTGTCCTCGTCGTCGCCGGTCCAGACCGATTTGTCCTTGTGCCAGAGCCTTCGGATCCGGGCGGAGGCTCGCCATTCCTCGGTGCTCTTCTCGACCGCCTTCTCGATGGTGGCGCCGAGCGCGAGCTTCTGGCGGTCGATGCCGCCGCCGAGCGAGGTGGCGCGCTTGTGGGCGACCGCGCCGTAGAGCTTGTCGGCCGCGTCGGCGAACAGCTTGACGCCGTCCTTGACCAGCTCCTCGGTGATCGCATCGAGCGAGATGCCGGACTTCTCCAGCTCTTCCAGCACGTGGCGGGCGTCCTCGACATTCTCCTCGAGGCTGTCGCGGACCTTGCCGTGGTCGCGGAAGGCATCGAGCGTCGCCGGCGGCACGGTGTTGACGGTGTCGGGGCCGATCAGCTCCTCGACATAGAGCACGTCGCTATAGTCCTTGTTCTTGGTGCCGGTCGAGGCCCACAGCAGCCGCTGCGGCTTGGCGCCCTTGGCCGTCAGCTTGTCCCAGCGGTTGCCCGCGAACAGGTGCTTGTAGTCCTGATAGGCGAGCTTGGCATTGGCGATCGCGACCTTGCCCTTCAAGGCCGCGAGCCGCTCCTTTTCGTGCGGATCGTTGGCCTTGGCGATCTTCTCGTCGAGCTGCTTGTCGACGGCGGTGTCGATGCGGCTGACGAAGAAGCTCGCGACGCTCGCGACATGGGAGGGATCGCCGCCCTTGCCGACGTATTTCTCCAGGCCCTTGAGATAGGCCTCGGCGACCTGGCGATAGACCTTCTGCGAGAACAGCAGCGTGATGTTGATGCTGATGCCTTCGCCGGTCAGGTACTCGATCGCCGGCAGGCCCTCGGGCGTCGCCGGCACCTTGACCATCAGGTTCTTGCGGTGGACGTCCTTCCAGAGCCGTTCGGCTTCCGCGATCGTGCCCTTGGTGTCCATCGCGAGATAGGGCGACACCTCGAGGCTGACGAAGCCGTCGCCGCCGTGGCTCTGGTCGTAGACCGGGCGCAGCACGTCGGCGGCGTGCTGGATGTCCTCGACCGCGAGGTGCTCGAACAGGTCGGCGACCGAGCGGTCGCCGTTCTTGAGGGCCTTGCCGATCGCCCCGTCATATTCGTCCGAGCTGCCGATCGCCTTCTCGAAGATCGAGGGGTTGGACGTCACGCCTTTGACGCCGTCGGTCTCGATCAGCCGCTTCAGGTCGCCGTCGGCGACGAAGCCGCGGGCGAGGAAGTCCAGCCAGACGGCCTGGCGGTGATTTTCGAGTGCTTTGACGGGGTTCATGGGTGCCTGTTCTCGTTCGATCGAGGGTCGATTTTTGGGTTCCCGGGCAGCTTTCGGGGGCGGAGGGGGATTGTCAACATGGCGGGAGCCCCGGGCGGAATATCAGCATTTCCAAGGGATAACGCCATTCACAACCGTTCGATCCCCTCGGACGCGGTGCGAGCAGACCCCCATCTCAGCACATTTTTATGACGCGTTGCGGCGCAGGACCGCGCGTCAGGGGCGCAGGTAGAGGTAACCTTGGGATTGCAGCTCGGCGAGGCGGACCACCCCGCCGCGCTCGGCGGCGACGAAGCCGGGGAGCAAGTCGGCGAGGCCGATGTTCTGCGATTTCATGGTGTTGCCGCAGGCGGCGAACTCGATCCCATCCTTGGTGAACCGCGCGACATGTTTTGACAGCTCGGGATTGGCGGCTGCTGAATGAAACGCCTTCAGCGCCCGGCCGTGCACCACCAGCGCAATCGTCACATTGCCGGGGCCGCCGACGCCGTCGAGATGGTTCTGGATGTTGCCGATCACGAAATTGACCTTGTCGAGGTCATCGAGGTGATAGACCACCTTCAGCTTTTGCGGCGGTGCTTCGGTGGCGGCGCCGGCCTGGGACGCTGCCAAGGCGGCGCCGATCGCCGAGACGGTGCCCCAGAGGATGCTGCGTCGGCGCATGGCGTCTCTCGCGCAATTATTGTTGATCCAGTGTTGTCCCTTTGGGCAAACCTATCATTTGTGGCGGAGCGCAGCGAGTTCCTTGCGGTCGGTCACAAGTTCGGCGCATTCGCCCAAGTCCGCGCGATCGACGCGAAAGATCTTGTCGTCGGCGCCGGCGAACAGCGCTTCGCCCGCATCGTCGTCGGGCTTGTTGCGATTCCACACCATGATGCGGCCAAGGCGCGCAATCGCGGATTTATTGTCCTTGGACAACGCCACGGTGATACCACCGCCCTCGCAATCCACGCCGCATTCGAAGCGTATTTCGTGGCCGGATTCGGCCGCGATGGCATGATTGCAGTAGCCGCTGGAGTCGAAATTGCCAGCGCGGTGGCGGTACGCGACGCCGAGCCGGAATGAATAGTTGGTGGCCTTGTCCTCCGGAGCGTCTTCCGCTGACACCAGCAGCTTCATCGCGCTGACCTTCTGCTTCGGATGCTGCGCCAGATGATTTGCATCGTAGCGCCGCACGAAGCAGGCATAGGCTTTCGCGCCGGGCGGCCCCGCGAACATCCTGTTGTCGAAGGCGGCCGCCGCGGCCTTGGCGACGCCTTCCTGCGCCTGAACGGCTAACGGCGCGCCGGCATAGGCGGCGGCTGCGAGTGCGACAACAAGGAGCGCCTGCTTCATGACCGGCTCGGGAATAGCCAGCGCCTCCAAGGTGTCATCTTTAAAGCGCGGCAATGGTGCCGCGCGGAACTGCGCGGGCTCGTTGCCTTAGTCGCGGCGACAAGGAGGCACGTTCAACGGCGGCTGAACGTTTGTTCATGAGAGTCTATGACGCGTGCATCTTGACGCCACGGCTGAACGGTCACACTTTTTCAGGGAAGCCCAACGTCCATCGCCGGACGGGAAGTCGCCCGCTCGGATGTCCGCTTCGGAGGCCTGGGCCCCGGTAAACCACGGATGTGGCGAGGGGGTTACAGCCACCAAAAACAAGGGGATATTGATGAACCATTAAGCTTCCTGCCTGTTGATAAGGCAGAGGCTGCACGCGCCGTGCATTGCCGAACTGAGTCGGTCGAGTGTCCAATAGACCCAGCGTGCCGACGCTGATTCGATCCTAGGACGCTCTTGTTACGACTCGTGTCAGTCGTGCGGCGATACATATCGTGGAGAGAGGGATCATGTACAACGATTCTTTGTTCAACGCCTTCGCAAGGTCGTTTGAAGCGCGAAGCCAGACCGACATGTCGATGGCCGAGTATTTGGAGTCGTGTCGAAGTGATCCGATGCGATATGCAAATGCGGCCGAGCGGTTATTGGCGGCAATCGGTGAGCCCCAGATGATCGACACGGCCAAGGACCCACGCCTTGGCCGTATCTTTTTGAACCGTACGATCAGGTCGTATCCAGCCTTCGCCGGCTTCTACGGCATGGAGGACACGATCGAGCGCCTCGTCGGCTTCTTCCGTCACGCCGCGCAGGGCCTCGAAGAGCGCAAGCAGATCCTCTATCTGCTCGGGCCGGTCGGCGGCGGCAAGTCATCGCTCGCCGAGCGCATCAAGGCGCTGATGGAGATTCATCCGATCTACGTGCTGAAGGCGGGCGACGAGCTGTCGCCGGTGTTCGAGAGCCCGCTTGGGCTGTTTGATCCCGAGACGCTTGGCCCGATGATCGAGGAGAAGTACGGCATTCCGCGCCGCCGGCTGAGCGGGCTGATGTCGCCCTGGGCCTACAAGCGGCTCGAAGCCTTCGGTGGCGACATCTCGCAATTCCGCGTCGCGCGCATCCAGCCCTCGAGGCTGCGCCAGATCGCGGTTGCCAAGACCGAGCCCGGTGACGAGAACAACCAGGACATCTCCTCGCTGGTCGGCAAGGTCGACATCCGCAAGCTCGAGACCTACGCCCAGAACGATCCCGACGCCTACAGCTATTCCGGCGGCCTCAACCGCGCCAACCAGGGCGTGCTCGAGTTCGTCGAAATGTTCAAGGCACCGATCAAGATGCTGCACCCGCTGCTGACCGCGACGCAGGAGGGTAACTACATCGGCACCGAGAACATCGGCGCGATTCCGTTCACCGGCATCATCCTCGCGCACTCCAACGAGGCGGAGTGGCAGAGCTTCAAGACCAACAAGAACAACGAGGCCTTCATCGACCGCATCTGCGTCATCAAGGTCCCGTACGTCCTGCGGGTCACCGAGGAGCAGAAGATCTACGAGAAGCTGATCCAGGGCTCCGAGCTTGCCGCAGCACCTTGCGCTCCGGCGACGCTGGAGACGATGGCGCGCTTCTCGGTGATGTCGCGGCTGCGCAAGCACGAGAACTCGACGCTGTTTGGCAAGATGCGGGTCTATGACGGCGAGAGCCTCAAGGAATCCGATCCGAAGGCGCGCAGCGTTCAGGAGTACAAGGACGCGGCCGGCGTCGACGAGGGCATGGACGGCGTCTCCACCCGCTTTGCCTTCAAGGTGCTCGCCTCGACCTTCAACCATGACACCACCGAAGTCGGCGCCGATGCGGTGCACCTGATGTATGTGCTGGAGCAGGCGATCCGCCGCGAGCAGCTGCCTGACGAGACCGAGAAGCGCTATCTCGAATTCATCAAGGCCGACCTCGCGCCGCGTTATGCCGAGTTCATCGGCAACGAGATCCAGAAGGCCTATCTGGAATCCTACGCCGATTACGGTCAGAACCTGTTCGACCGCTATGTCGACTATGCCGACGCCTGGATCGAGGATCAGGACTTCAAGGATCCCGACACCGGTCAGCTGATGAACCGCGAGCTCCTGAACCAGGAGCTGACCAAGATCGAGAAGCCGGCCGGCATCGCCAACCCGAAGGACTTCCGCAACGAGGTCGTCAAGTTCTCGCTGCGCTCGCGGGCGCATAACGGCGGCAAGAACCCGAGCTGGACCTCCTACGAAAAGGTTCGCGACGTGATCGAGAAGCGGATATTCTCGCAGGTCGAGGATCTGCTTCCGGTCATCTCGTTCGGCTCCAAGAAGGACGGCGAGACCGAGAAGAAGCACGGCGAGTTCGTCGAGCGGATGGTGGAGCGCGGCTATACCGAGCGCCAGGTCCGCCGGCTCGTCGAGTGGTACATGCGGGTGAAGCAGGCCGGCTAATGCGCGATCCGGAAAGCCGGCAGCGGCTTTCCGTTTCGTCTCGTCCTGTCCAATAAAATGCGATGCGACTGTCATGATCGCATCCGGTGAGGCAGATGCAACGTGGTCATGCATATCGTCGATCGACGGTTGAATCCGGGTAGCAAGAGCCTGGAGAACCGCCAGCGCTTCCTGCGGCGCGCCAAGGCGCTGGTGCAGGGGGCCGTCAAGAAGTCGTCACAGGACCGGGACATCAAGGATGTCCTGGAAGGCGGCGAAGTGACAATCCCGCTGGACGGCATGGATGAGCCGCGGTTCCGGCGCGAGGGCGGCACGCGTGACATGGTGCTGCCCGGCAACAAGAAGTTCGTCGAGGGCGACTGGCTGCAGCGCCCGAACCAAAGCGGCGCCAAGGGCTCCGGCGCAGGCGAGGGCGACAGCGAGGACGCCTTCCGCTTCGTGCTCAGCCGCGACGAATTCGTCGATCTCTTCCTCGACGACCTCGAACTGCCCGATCTTGCCAAGCGCAAGCTCGCGGAAACCGAAAGCGAAGGTATTCAACGCGCCGGCTATGCGACCTCCGGCTCGCCCGCCAACATCTCGATCAGCCGCACGGTGAGCCGGGCGCTGGCGCGGCGCGTGGCACTGCGCCGGCCGCGCAAGGACGACATCGAGGCGCTCGAGGCGGAGCTTGCGGAATGCGATGACGATGCGCGGCGCCGCGAGCTGCTGGCGCTGCTCGAAGCGCTGAAGGCCAAGGCCAAGCGGATCCCGTTCATCGATCCGATCGACATCCGCTACCGTCGCTTCGAGACGGTGCCGAAGCCGGTGGCGCAGGCCGTGATGTTCTGCCTGATGGACGTATCGGGCTCGATGTCCGAGCACATGAAGGATCTGGCGAAGCGGTTCTATATGCTGCTCTACGTGTTCCTGAAACGGCGCTACAAGCACGTCGAGATCGTGTTCATCCGTCATACCGACCGGGCCGAGGAGGTCGACGAGGACACCTTCTTCCACGGACCGGCTTCCGGCGGCACGCTGGTGTCGAGCGCGCTGGTCGCGATGAACGATATCGTCCGCACCCGCTTCCGTCCGGCCGACTGGAACATCTACGCCGCCCAGGCCTCGGACGGCGACAACATGACCTCCGACAGCGCGCTGACCGGTCACCTCCTGACCGACAAGATCCTGCCGGTCTGCCAGTTCTTCGCCTATCTCGAGGTCGGCGAAGCCGCCAACTACACCTTCGACATGCCGGACTCCTCGCTCTGGACGCTCTATGAGCGTCTGCGCAACGAGGGCGCGCCGCTGTCGATGCGCAAGGTGAGCGAGCGCGGCGAGATCTTCCCGGTGTTCCAGGACCTGTTCAAGCGCCGCAGCAAGCAGGAAAGGGTGTAGCGTGATGGGTTCTTCCGGGGAGCGGCTGTTCGAGGGCGCCGATTGGGATTTCCAGATCTTGCAGCGGGTTCACGACGCCTGCGAGAAAATCGCGCGCACCGAGCTCGGGCTCGACGTCTATCCCAACCAGATCGAGGTGATCACCGCCGAGCAGATGCTCGACGCCTATTCCTCGGTCGGCATGCCGCTGTTCTACAAGCACTGGTCGTTCGGCAAGCAGTTCGCGTTCCAGGAAGCGTCCTATCGCAAGGGCCTGATGGGCCTCGCCTATGAGATCGTGATCAATTCCTCGCCGTGCATCTCCTATCTGATGGAGGAGAACACGGCGACGATGCAGACGCTGGTGATCGCGCACGCGGCGTTCGGGCACAATCACTTCTTCAAGAACAACTATCTGTTCAAGCAGTGGACCGACGCCGACGGCATTCTCGACTATCTGGAATTCGCCAAGGGCTATATCGCGGTCTGCGAGGACCGCCATGGCCGCGAGACGGTGGAGCGGACGCTCGATGCCGCGCATGCGCTGATGTCGCATGGCGTCGACCGCTATCCCGGAAAGAAGACGCTCGATTTGCGTGCCGAGGAGAAGCGGGCCGGCGAGCGCCGGCAGCACGAGGAAAGCGTGTTCAACGATTTGTGGCGGACGGTGCCGAACACCAAGGCCAAGAGCAAGGCTACGCTCACGGCCGAGCGCCGCCGCGCGCTGCTCGGCTTGCCGCAGGAGAACATCCTCTATTTCCTCGAGAAGACCGCGCCGCGCCTTGCACCCTGGCAGCGCGAGCTGATCCGGATCGTTCGCCACATCGCGCAGTATTTCTACCCGCAGGGCCAGACCAAGGTGATGAACGAGGGCACCGCGACCTACGTCCATTACCGCATCATGAGCCGGCTGCATCAGCAGGGCCGGCTCACCGACGGCAATTTCCTCGAATTCCTGCAGTCGCACACCAATGTGGTGTTCCAGCCCGAATTCGACGACCGCCGCTATTCCGGCTTCAATCCTTACGCGCTCGGCTTCGCCATGATGCAGGACATCGAGCGGATCGTGAAAAATCCGGAGGACGAGGACCGCGAGTGGTTCCCCGACATCGCCGGCAAGGGCGACGTCGAGGGCGTGCTGCGCGAGATCTGGAGCAACTACCGCGACGAGAGCTTCATCAACCAGTTCCTCAGCCCGGCGCTGATCCGGCGCTTCCGCATGTTCCATTTGCACGACGACCCCGCGGAAAGCCAGGGTATCAAGGTCGGCGCGATCCACGATGAGCGCGGCTACCGCCGGGTCCGCCGCGAGCTGGCGCGGCAATACGACGTCGGCTTCGTCGACGCCAATATCGAGGTCGTGGATGTCGATCTCGACGGCGATCGCCGCCTGATGCTGCGTCACACCACCGTGAAGGGCGCGCAACTCAACGAGACCGACGCGCGGCGCGTGCTGCAACACCTCGCCGATCTGTGGTCCTACGACGTCGCACTGACCGAAATCGACGGCACCGACAAGGTGCTGAAGGAATACGTCGTCAGCCCGCGCGCGGCCGCGGTCGCGGCGTGAGGATCACGCTCTCGCTGACATGAGCGCGGCGCGCACCGCCGCGCGGAATGCGAGTCTTGCTCGGTGAACCTTCGTGACTATCGAAGGCTCACATCATGAACATGCCGGCAACATTCCGACTTTGAAAGCGCATGGCGTTCTATGCGCGAACGCGATTGCCGGCATGCGGAAATCTTGCGAGACGTTCTTGGTGATTGCCTGCGCGGACGCGATGGATAATGTGCGCCGCGTCAAGAAAACCAAGAAAAGGATATGCTCTTGTCAACTCGCTCCCGCCTGGCGGGCCTTCTCGCCTTCACCGCACTCACGGCCTCCTCGATCTCGCCGTCCGTGGCAGCCGACACCGCGATCAAGATAGGAAACACCGCGCCCTATAGCGGCCCGGCGTCGGCCTACGGCACGATCGCGCGTGCCGAAGCCGCATATTTCCAGATGCTCAACGATCAGGGCGGCATCAACGGCCGCAAGATCGACTTCGAGAGTCTCGACGACGCCTATTCGCCGTCGAAGACCGTCGAGCAGACCCGCAAGCTCGTCGAGCAGGACGAGGTGCTCGCGGTCTTCAGCGCGGTCGGCACCGCGCCGAACATCTCGGTGCAGAAGTACCTCAACATCAAGCGCGTGCCGCAGCTGTTCGTGTCCTCCGGCGCGACGCGCTGGAACGATCCAAAGCAGTTCCCGTGGACGGTCGGTTTCAATCCGACCTACGAGCTCGAAGGCCGGCTCTATGCAAAATACATCCTGAAGACCAAGCCGGATGCGAAGATCGCCGTCATCACGCCGAACGAGGACGCCGGCAAGGACTATCTGAGGGGTTTCAAGGACGGGCTCGGCGAGCATGTCGGCCAGATCGTCGCCGAGACCACGTATCTCACGACCGATCCCACGATCGATTCCCAGATGGTGACGATGCGCGAGTCCGGCGCGGACGTCTTCTTCGCGGAGGCGACGCCGAAATTCGCGGCCCAGGCGCTGCGCAAGGCGGCGAGCATGGGCTGGAAGCCGCTGACCATCCTGCCGACCGTCTCGAACTCGGTCTCCGCGGTGCTTGAACCGGCCGGTCTTGAGAACGTCATCGGCGTCGTGACCGGCCTCTATCTGAAGGATCCGACCGATCCGCGCTGGGCCGACGATCCCGCGCAGAAGGAGTTTGCGGCCTGGATGAAGAAGTACCAGCCGAATGCGAGCCCGGGCGACCTCTTCAACGTGCAGGGCTACACGGTGGCTCAAGTCATGACGGCGGTGCTGAAGAACTGCAACGGCGATTACAGCCGCGCCAACATCATCAAGCAGGCGACCAATCTGAAGGCGCTCGAGCTGCCGATGCTGTTGCCCGGCATCAAGGTGCAGACCGAGCCCGACAATGTGACGCCGATCCGGCAAATCCAGATGGCGCGGTTCGACGGCAAGTCCTGGGCGCTGTTCGGCGACGTCTTGAGCGACAAGTAGCCGTCACCAACTCCGCTGTCGTCCCTGCCTAGTGCGCAATTGCGCACGGGGGCAGGGACGACACGGAGTGTGCTGCCACTGCTCAGCGCAGGCTGGCGTTGATCTTGTCCAGCACGGCTGAACCCGGGCACAGCGCTTGTTCGTCGAGCGTGTTGAGCGGCGTCTCGACGGTGTCGAGATGGGTGTGCAGATCCTCGGCATCCGGATCGACATAGAGCAGGCCAGTGACGATCTGGCCCTTGGCCGCGTGCTTCTGCAGGAAGGTCATCGCGCCCAGACGATCATGCGGATCGTAGTCGGCGTCGAGCTTGCGCAGCGCCAGCCTGGAGCCGTCATGCTGCTCGACCACCTGCACGGTGCCCGGCGCATAGTCGACGCTGATCGGATCGCGGCCGACCAGCACGTCGAGGCGGTTCACCGCGTCATTGTGCTCGCGGACATAGTCGAAACTCTTGGTCGAGCCGGCGTGGTTGTTGAAGGCGATGCAGGGGCTGATCACGTCGATGAAGGACGCCCCCTTGTGGCGGATTGCAGCCGCGATCAGCGGCACCAGCTGGGTCTTGTCGCCGGAGAAGCTGCGCGCCACGAAGGTGGCGCCGAGTTGCAGCGCGATCGCGACCAGGTCGATCGCATTGTCGGTGTTGGTGACCCCCTTTTTCGACTTCGAGCCGCGGTCCGCGGTGGCCGAGAACTGGCCCTTGGTCAGGCCGTACACGCCGTTGTTCTCGACGATGTAGGTCATGTTGACGGCGCGCCGGATCGAATGCGCGAACTGGCCGAAGCCGATCGAGGCGGAATCGCCGTCGCCGGAGACGCCGAGATAGATCAGGTCGCGGTTGGCGAGGTTGGCGCCGGTCAGCACCGACGGCATGCGGCCGTGCACCGAGTTGAAGCCGTGCGAATTGCCGAGGAAATAGTCCGGCGTCTTCGACGAGCAGCCGATGCCGGAAATCTTCGCCACCCGGTGCGGCTCGATCGAGAGCTCGTAGCAGGCCTCGATGATCGATGCGGTGATCGAATCGTGGCCGCAGCCGGCGCACAGCGTCGAGATCTTCCCCTCGTAGTCGCGGTGGGTATAGCCCAGCTCGTTCTTCTTCAGGCCGGGATGATGAAACTTCGGCTTTGCAATGTAGGTCATGTCACGGCCTTGCGGAGAGGGGTCACCTTGAGATGATCCTGGTGGTCGCCGATCGCGCCCGCGATGAAGCGCGCGGTGATCGGCGTGCCGTCATAGTGCAGGATCGGCACCAGCCTGACGGGGTCGATGCCGTTCTCGTTGACGATCAGCTGGCGGAGCTGCGCGTCGCGGTTCTGCTCGACCACGTAGACGAAGTCGTGGTCGGCGATGAAGCTCGCGACGCTGGAGTGGAACGGGAAGGCGCGGATGCGCATGCGGTCGAGCTGATGGCCGCGCGCCTCCAGGATCCCGATCGCCTCGTCCATCGCGGGTGAGGTCGAGCCGAAATAGATCACGCCGTATTTGGTGGGCTTCGCCGCATTGGCCTGCAGCGGCCGCGGCACCATGTCCTGCGCGGTCTCGAACTTGCGCACCAGGCGCTGCATGTTGTCGGCGTAGACCGCGCCTTCCTCGGAATAGCGCGCGTAGCGGTCGCGCGAGGTGCCGCGGGTGAAATAGGAGCCCTTGGTCGGATGCGTGCCGGGATAGGTGCGATAGGGGATGCCGTCGCCGTCGACGTCGAGATAGCGGCCGAAGTCGCGGCCTTCCTCGAGCATCTCCGCCGTCATCACCTTGCCGCGGTCGTATTGCTTCGCGTCGTCCCACTTCAGCGGCCGGCACAGCCGGTGGTTCATGCCGATGTCGAGATCGAGCATCAGGAAGATCGTGGTCTGCAGCCGCTCGGCGAGGTCGAAGGCGGCTGCGGCGAACTCGAACGCCTCCGCCGGATCCTCCGGGAACAGCAGCACGTGCTTGGTGTCGCCGTGCGAGGCATAGGCGCAGGCGATCACGTCGCATTGCTGGGTGCGGGTCGGCATGCCCGTCGAGGGGCCGGCGCGCTGGATGTTCATGATCACGGCCGGGATCTCGGCGAAATAGGACAGGCCGATGAACTCGGTCATCAGCGAGATGCCGGGACCCGAGGTCGCGGTGAAGGCCCGTGCGCCGTTCCAGGAGGCGCCGATCACGATGCCGATCGAGGCGAGTTCGTCCTCGCCCTGCACGATGGCGTATTTCGCCTTGCCGGTCTCGGGATCGTGGCGGTACTTCTTGCAGTGGCTGGTGAAGGCTTCCGCCACCGACGATGACGGCGTGATCGGATACCACGCGCACACGGTGGCACCGCCATAGACGGCGCCGAGCGCGGCCGCACTGTTGCCTTCGACGAAGATGCGGTCGCCGACCTTGTCGGACTTCTTCACCCGCAGCCCGACCGGGCATTTCAGGTTCTGCAGCGCCCAGTCGCGGCCGAGATGCAGCGCATGGACGTTCGAGGAGAGCAGCTTCTCCTTGCCCTTGTACTGCTCGCCGATCAGCTGCTCGACCAGCTTGGGATCGAGGTCGAGCAGGGCACAGAGCGCGCCGAGATAGATGATGTTCTTGAACAGCTGGCGCTGCCTGGGATCGGTGTAGGTCGAGTTGGTGATCGCGGTCAGCGGCACGCCGATGACGGTGATGTCCTCGCGGAATTTCGACGACGGCATCGGCTTGGTCGAATCGTAGAACAGATAGCCGCCGGGCTCGATCGAGGCGACGTCCTTGTCCCAGGTCTGCGGGTTCATCGCCACCATCAAGTCGACCCCGCCGCGGGCGCCGAGATGGCCGTCCTCGGTGACGCGCACCTCATACCAGGTCGGCAAGCCCTGGATGTTGGACGGGAAGATGTTGCGTGGCGAGACCGGAACGCCGTGGCGCAGAATCGAGCGCGCGAACAGTTCGTTGGCGGAAGCCGAGCCCGAACCGTTGACGTTGGCGAAGCGGACGACGAAGTCGTTTACGCTGCTGATCGGGCTTTGGACTGACATGTTGATCCCGCTTGAACCATATCGATGAGGTACTTCTGCATGTCCCAGGCGCCGGTCGGGCAGCGCTCGGCACACAGCCCGCAATGCAGGCAGACGTCTTCGTCCTTCACCATGACGCGGCCGGTCTTGAGGTCGCCGGAGACGTAGAGCGCCTGGTCGTGATGCGGCGAGGGCGCTTTCAGCCGCTGCCGCAAATCATCCTCCTCACCGTTCTCGGTGAAGCTGATGCAGTCCATCGGACAGATGTCGACGCAGGCGTCGCACTCGATGCAGAGCGGCGCGGAAAACACCGTCTGCACGTCGCAATTCAGGCAGCGCTGCGCCTCGCCGAGCGCGAGCTTGAGGTCGTAACCGAGCTCGACCTCGGCGCGGATGTCCTTCAGCGCGACCACCTTGTCGCGATGCGGCACCTTGAAGCGTTTGTCGGCGGAGATGTCGTTGTCGTAGCTCCACTCGTGGATGCCCATCTTCTGCGAGGAGACGTTCACCTCGGGCAGCGGGCGCTCGTTGATGTCCTCGCCGGACAGCAATCGGTGAATGGAAAGCGCGGCGTCGTGGCCATGCGCCACCGCCCAGATGATGTTCTTCGGCCCGAACGCCGCATCGCCGCCGAAGAACACCTTCGGATTGGTCGAGACGAACGTCTTGGGATCGACCTTCGGCATGTGCCACTTGTCGAATTCGATGCCGCAATCGGCTTCGATCCAGGGGAACGCGTTCTCCTGGCCGACCGCAACGAGCACATCGTCGCAGGGCACGGTCTCGTCAGGCTCGCCCGAGGGCACCAGATTGCGGCGGCCCGTGGCGTCGTACTCCGCCTTCACCTTCTGGAAGGTAACGCCGATCAGCTTGCCGGCCACATGCTTGAACGCCACCGGCACCATGTAGTTCAGGATCGGGATGTCCTCGTGAAGCGCGTCTTCCTTCTCCCACGGCGAGGCCTTCATTTCCTCGAAGCCGGAGCGGACAATCACCTTGACGCTTTCGCCGCCAAGGCGGCGCGCGGTGCGGCAGCAATCCATCGCCGTGTTGCCGCCGCCGAGCACGATGACGCGGCGGCCGATCTTGTCGACGTGGCCGAACGACACGTTGGCCAGCCACTCGATGCCGATATGGATGTTGGCGGCGCCCTCCTTGCGGCCGGGGATGTCGAGCTCGCGGCCCCGCGGCGCGCCAGAGCCGACAAAGATCGCGTCATAGTTCTCGGCGAGCAACTGCTTCAGGCTGTCGACGCGCTGACCACCCCTGAACTCGACACCGAGGTTCAGGATGTAGTCGGTCTCCTCGTCGATCACGCTGTCGGGCAGGCGGAATTTCGGAATCTGGCTGCGCATCATGCCGCCGGCCTTGGGATCGCCGTCGAACACGGTGCAGTGATAGCCGAGCGGCGCGAGATCGCGCGCCACGGTGAGCGAGGCAGGGCCGCCACCGACCAGCGCGATGCGCTTGCCGTTCTTCGGCCCGGGCTTCGGCAGCCGATGCTTGATGTCGTCCTTGAAGTCGGCGGCAACGCGCTTCAGGCGGCAGATCGCGACCGGATTGTCCTCAACCCGGCCGCGGCGGCATGCCGGCTCGCATGGACGGTCGCAGGTGCGCCCGAGAATGCCGGGGAACACGTTGGACTTCCAATTGATCATGTAGGCGTCGCTGTAACGCCCCTCAGCAATCAACCGGATGTACTCGGGAACAGGGGTGTGTGCGGGACAGGCCCATTGGCAATCGACTACTTTGTGGAAGTAATCAGGCGCCGAGATATCAGTCGGTTTCATTCCTACCTTTGACCCGCGCGAAAATGCCAGACCCGCGCGGCCTTATCGTTGACGACGAACGCTCACGTGGCGTTGTTCTGGTTTTTGAATTGGATCATAGGCTTATCTTATTAGAGCCGTTCCAGAGAAGGCAAAGGCTAAATTGTCCGATCATCAGCTTTCGCGCGGCTGATGCGCGTGTAGCGTTAATCTCGATTGCGTTATGTGGCGGTGCAGCATGATCTGCACTGCCACGTTTGCTTGAGAAGATGTTTTTCGGGAAAGCGCTTCGCACGCTTCCGGATCAGGCTTACTCGCGCGGAAGGTCGCTCTTCGCGATATCCCACAACAGCCTGTAGACGCCGCTGGTGACCACGAGCGGCTTCAAGGCTGCATTGCCGGTGATGCCTGCGGCCGCTGCGGGGATCGCGCCGACGTCGGTGGCGTCGATCAGCACGAACCAGTCGCCGGCCCCGGGATCGGGTTTCGCCGCATCCGGCGTGAGCGGTTTCGACAGATCAGGGTCGTTCTCCAGAAGGTGCATCGAGATGATGCCGTCGCGCGAAGCTGGATCGAGTTGCTCCCGCAATGCAGCGCGAAGTTTGTCCGCGCCTTCGGCGGGCGGGCGCAGGCGGATGATGCCGAGCGCTGCACCTCTGCCGACGCCGCGGCTGATCGTGATGCGCGCGATCCCGCGGATCATGTTCTGAAAGCGCGCGATATTGGCCTTCGACCAGTCGGTCTGGTTGGCGAGCGCCTTGCGATAGGCCGGGCTCTCGAGCACATCGAAGGTCGCGGTCGAGTAGAGGCTGAGATATTTCGGCTTGCCGTCATGGGCGACGTAGCGGCGGGCTTCCAGGAAGCCGTCGATGGCGACCCGTTCCTCGAGATGCTCACGGTCGTACCAGCGATTGAATTCAGCTTCGTGCAAGCTGTCGATATCCATCGAGGTCAGCAGCATGCCTTGTCCGGCGATTGGCATCGAGTGCTCCTTTTTTGCCTGTTTTATCCGCGCAATATCGCCTGATCGCGCAAACCAGGGAAGCCGGTTCCCGTCACCACAGACCAAGGATTGCCACAATTGCTGCAATGCTGTTCAGCACCGGTTCACAGAGGTAGCATTTCATTCGTTACGCCAACTCTCGAGAAGAAAAGGGACGACCACCATGGCACGCATTCTGTGGGCATTGATCGTCGGTCTGGTGTCGCTCGCCTCGCTTCCCGTGCATGCGCAGGATCAGGAAAAGCGTCTCGCACTTGTCGTCGGCAACGGCGCCTATGAGGCCGGCGCGTTGCAAACCGCCGCGAACGACGCCGGCCTGATCGCGCAGACCTTGCAGGCCGCCGGATTCGACGTGATCGGCGCGCGCGATCTCGACGGCGAGACGCTGCGCAAATCGTTCCGCGATTTCATCCAGAAGGTGCAGGAGGCAGGGCCCAACACCGTCGCTTTCGTGTATCTCGCCGGCTACGGCGTGCAGCTCACCGGCGAGAACTATTTCGTGCCGGTCGACGCCAAGATTGCCCGCGACACCGACGTGCCGGTCGAGGCGATCCGCATCTCCGACTACAGCCATCAGCTCTCGGCGCTGCCGATCAAGGCCGGCGTGATCGTGCTCGATGCGGCGCGCAGCAATCCCTTCGCCAAGGAAGGCCAGCCGCTGGCCGGCGGTCTTGCGCTGGTCGATCCCGATCCAAAGATGCTGATCGGCTTCAACTCGGCGCCCGGCACCGTCGCCCCTGACGGTGCGCCGCCCTACGGGCCTTATGCGCAAGCGCTGGCGGAAATGATCCGCACCGGCGGCCTGACCTTGCCCGAGGTGTTCGACCGCGTTCGCCTGCGCGTCAACGAGATGACCAAGGGCGCCGAGATCCCGTGGGATGCGCACAAGGTCGACGCGCCCTTCATGTTCTTCGAGCGCAAGCCGGACGCGCCGCCGCAGCAGGTCGATGCCGGGCTGCGCACCAAGCCGATCCGCGATTTCTCGGCGCAGGATGCCTACGCCGCGGCGCTGGAGCGCGACACGCTGCAGGGCTACGAGGATTACCTGCAGGCCTATCCGAGCGATCCGCTGGCCAAGCGCGTGCGCGCGATCGTGGCGGCGCGGCGCGAGGCCATCACCTGGCGGCGCACCTACAATGCCGACACGCCTGATGCGTACTGGTCGTACCTGCGGCGTTATTCACGCGGGCCGCATGCCTACGACGCAAGGCGCCGGCTCACCTATCTGTCGGCCGCGCTCGAGCCGCCGCCGCAGTTCACGGCGCTCGACTACGACGTGCCGCCGCCGCCGCCCGACGAGGTCGTCTATGTAGACCGTCCGGTGCTGTACTACAGCGATCCGGTGTTCGACTTCGCGCCGCCTCCGCCGCCGCCGGTGGTCTTCCTGCCGCCGCCGCCGCCGGACTTCGTCGTGCTGCCGCCACCGCCGCCGCCGATCGGCCTGTACGTGCTGCCGACGCCGATGTTCGTGGCGATGCCGGCCTATGTCGCCGCACCGGCCTATGTCGCGCCGCCGCAGAACAACATCGTGTTCAACAACATCCACAACACCACTGTCATCAACACCGTCATCAACAATCCCAACCCGACGCCGGCGCAGCTGCATGCGGCCGGGGTGACGGCGGCGATGAGCGGCGCGCCGGTGACGGCGGCACCGCGACTGCCGGCCGCGGCGATGCAACGCGCCAATCTGCCGGGCGCTCCGCAAGGCGTGACGCCCGCGCAAGGTGCGGCGATGGGAGCTCCGCGCGCCGCACCAAACGCTGCCGCGGCACCGAACGCTGCTGCCACTCCCAATGCCGCCGCCGCTCCGAATGCGATGGGCGCGCCGGGCACACCGGGTGCGCATACCCTGCCGGGCGCGAAAAATGGACCCCCGCTGCCGCAGTCGGCGACCGCACCGGCCAACGCCATGCAGCATGGCGCTGTGCCGCCGGGAGCCGCACAACCCGGCGCCGCGCAACCGGGGGCAAAGCCGAATACGGTGGTGCCGGGCAAGCCGGCGACTGCCATGGCGCCTGCCAATGCGCAGCCTGCTCCTCCGGCCAAGCCCGGTGTCGCGCCGGCGACAAACGCGCCCGCCTCACCCGCGGCCGCCGGCAAGCCAGGTGCTCAACCGCTCCCGCATGCGGCGACCGCTCCGACCGCAAACGTCAAGCCCTCGGCGGCGCCGTCACCGGCGAACCGCGCGATGTCGACACGGCCGACGCCGGCCGCGCGCCCGGCACCCGCGCGCGCGGCGGTGTCGCCGGCGCCGGTCTCCCGGCCCGCGCCGGCGCATGCGGCAGCTCCGCCAGTCCATGCCGTAGCTCCGCCAGTGCGGGCTGCGGCTCCGCCGCCGCGGCCGGTTGCCCCGCCACCTCGTGCTGCGGCTTTGCCGCCGCGTCCGGCGCCGGCGCCGGCACCGGCTCCGCGCGCCGCGCCGCCGCCACGGCCGGCGATGCAGGTGCAACACGCGGCGCCGCCACCGCGGATGGCGGCGCCGCCAAGGCCCGCGGCCGCGCCACGCGCAGCGCCGGCATGTCCTCCCGGCAAGTGCAAACATTGAGGGAAGCAAGGGAGCCGGTCGAACTCTTCACCGGCTCCTGATGTCGAGGGTATTCCGCGGCGGCCTAGAGCATTTTCGGTTCTGATTGAATCAGAACCGAAGCTCTAGATTCTTGTTTTGACGCGTTTTCTTCACGCGAACCGGTGCCCACTTCGCTCGAAAACGCTCTAGCGCTTGGCCGCGAGGTCAGCGATCGCCTTCATCACGGCGTTGCGGATGCCGGGATCGTAGAGGATATGGCCGGCGCCATCGATGATGCGGACCTCGCTGCCCGGCCAGCGCGCGGCGAGCGCGTGCGATGTTGCGGGCGGGCACAACAGATCGTAACGGCCCTGCACCAGGATGCCGGGAATGCCGGCGAGCCTGCCGGCCTCACTCATCAACTGGTGCGGCCGCATGAAGCAATTGTTGGCGAAGTAGTGCGCCTCCATGAACGGCGTCGAGGGCAGGGCGCCCGAGGCCTTGAGGTCGAGCCGCGTCTGCTTCGGCGTGTGCTCCGACAACGCGCGTTCGGTGTCGTGCCAGGCGCGCGCGGCCGGCGCATGCACGGCGGCGTCGGGATCGAGGATACGGCGATAATAGGCCGCAAGCGGTGCTGCGCGCTCGCTCTCGGGCAGGAAGTTGAGGAAGTCCTCATGGAGGGCGGGATAGAAGCGCGGCAAGGCGCGCAGGAAAACGTCGTCCAATTCCTCCGCTGTGCCGAGAAACGTCGCGCGGAGCACCAGCCCGCTGACCCGCTCAGGGTGGGCCTGCGCATAAGCCAGCGCCAGCGTCGCGCCCCAGGAGCCGCCGACCACCATCCAGCGCGCGAAGCCGAAGCGCTCGCGGATCTTCTCCATGTCCGCGATCAGGTGCTGCGTCGTGTTGTTGTCGCGGCTGCCCTTCGGCCGGCTGCGGCCGCAGCCGCGCTGGTCGAACAGCACGGCGTGAAAGCGCTCGGGATCGAACAGCCGGCGATGATCGGGCTGACAGCCGCTGCCGGGGCCGCCATGCAGATAGACCGCGGGAATGCCGCCCTCGCGCCCGACGCTCTCGACATGGAGATCGTGGCCATCGCCGACGTCGAGCCATTCCGACGTCAGCGGCGCAAAGGGATCGGCACGCCTCGCGGCCTTGCCGACGTCGGCGTCAGGCGCCATTGCGCTTGTCCTGGGATTCGTTCCGGGGGGCGTCCGTCTCCAACGTGCCGCCGGCGAAGTTGCGATACAGGAAGCGGTTCTGCGTGCCGGCGGATTCCCGCTCGGCCTGCTTGAAGATCTCCTCGTGTCGCGGCGACAGCGCGCAGGCCGGGTCGGTGTTGCCGGCATCGCCGGTCAACGCAAAGGCCTGGCAGCGGCAGCCGCCGTAATCGACCTCGCGGAATTCGCAACTCTTGCACGGCTCCGGCATCCAGCCGGTGCCGCGATAGCGGTTGAAGGCCTCCGAGTTCTGCCAGATCCAGGCGATCGAATGATTCGAGCGCACCGATTCGAATTCGAGCCCGGTGATGCTCTCGGCGGCGTGGCACGGCAGCACCTTGCCGGCCGGCGAGATGTTGAAGAACTGGCGGCCCCAGCCACCCATGCATTTCTTCGGCCGCAGCGCGTAGTAGTCGGGAACAACATAGTCGATCGCGAGCGTGCCCTTCAGGCGCATTTGGGCTTCCTCGACGATGCGACTGGTCTCCTCGATTTGCTCGATCGTCGGCATCAGCGCGGCGCGGTTCTTCAGCGCCCAGCCGTAATACTGCACGTTGGCGACCTCGAGCCGGTCGGCGTCGAGGTCGACCGCCATCTGGATGATGTCGGGCAGCTGATGCAGGTTCTGCCGGTGCATCACCGCATTCACCGTGAGCGGCAATTCGAGCTCGCGCGTCCATTTCGCGACCTCGAGCTTCTTTCTGTGCGCGTCCTTCAGCCCGGCCACGCGGTCGGCGACGTTGGGCTCGTTGCCCTGAAAACTGATCTGCACATGGCTGAGGCCGGCGTCGGCCAGCGCCGAAAGCTTGTCCCTGGTCAGCAGCACGGCCGAAGTGATCAGGTTGGAATAGAGCCCGACATCGGTCGCGTGCTGCACCAGCTCGACGATGTCCTTGCGCGCGGTCGGCTCGCCGCCGGAGAAATGGATCTGCAGCACGCCGAGCTCGGCAAGCTCGCTCAGCACCTTCTTCCATTCCTCGGTGGTGAGCTCGGTCGAGCCGCGGTCGAGCTCGACCGGGTTCGAGCAGTAGGGGCATTGCAGCGGGCAGCGGTGGGTGATCTCGAGCAGCACCGCAAGGGGAATGCCGTGGGTCTCGGCCGCCGAGCGGCGGCTCTCCAGCACGGCGAGCCCATCACTTGGGGCTGCGCTCGGGCCCGGCGCTGTCGTCTTGTTGTCGGCGAGCGTGTCACTCATGCTGTGCTCTCGCGCGCTTCGGTGAGAAAACCCTTGTCGGCCAGATCCTGCAGCATCGCGACCACATCGGTCGCGATCGCCTCGCGTGGGGCGGCGTATTTTTCCGCGAGCTGGTCCACCATCTCGGCGACGCTGCGCATGCCGTCACACAGCTGCAGCACCTCGACCGCGATGTCGTCCGGTGCCAGCACGCGCTCCGGCGCCAGGATCACCCAGACCTGCCGCGTCTCGTCGAATTTCAGCTTGGTGTGGCGCGGCAGATTCGGCCGGCTGGTCTCGCTGACACTGATGTTGCGGCTGGCCATGATGTTGTCTCTAACCTGTTTTCGGCACGAAGGCGCCGGGCGGAATCTGGCCGTCGACATAGGCATGATACAGCGCGTCGAGCTGCACCCACAGCACGTTGGTCTTGAAGATCAGCGCATTGCACACCGCCTCGCGCTCCGCCGGCGTCCTGGCGTGCTGCTTGACATAATCAAGCGCAAAGCCGGCGTCGCGCGGTGCCTGGGTCAGGCGGCGGCTGAAATAGCTCATGATGTCGGGGTTGACGAAGTCGTAGTGCTTCAGCATCCCCGAGATGCGCTCCTCGTGCAGGTTCGGTGCGAACAATTCGGTGAGCGAGGAGGCGATCGCCTCCAGCGGCGTGCGATCGCGGCAGAAATGCACATAGGCTTCGACCGCAAAGCGCGTCGCCGGCAGAATGCCTTCGGTTGACTCCACGTAAGCCGTATCGAGGCCGAGGCCTTCGGTCAGCTTCAGCCAGCGCTCGATGCCGCCTTCATTGCCGAGATCGCCGTCGTGATCCTCGATGCGGTGACGCCATTCGATCCTTGTGTTGCGGTCGCGGAAGCGCGAGATCACCATCGCGTCCTTCAGCGGGATCGTGCTCTGGTAGTAATAGCGGTTCAGCGCCCAAGCCTGGACCTGGCCCTTGTTGAGCTTGCCGCCGTGCAGCAAGCGGTGGAACGGGTGCAGGCTGTGATAGCGCGTGGCACCGATCGTGCGCAGCGTCGCCTCCATCTCCTCGGCACTGTCGAGCGTGATGCCCTTGCCGATCGAGAGCGCGGTCATTCCGGTGGTAGGCACGACATTCACAGTACGATCTCCGTTCCGTCGGAGGGAATCTGCCAGCCCGCCTGTTCGGCCGCCTTGCGTTCGGCCGAGGTCCCAAGCAGCGCCGGGTTGGAATTGTTGATATGCAAAAACACTTTTCGTCCGATGTCGAGCCCGGCGAGGCTTTCGATCGCACCCTGATCGCCCGACATCGCGATATGGCCCATGCCCTGGCCGGTCTTGTTGCCAAGGCCCGCCGCGATCAGTTCGTCGTCGCGCCACACCGTGCCGTCGAAAAACACCAGCGGGGCGCCCTTGAGCCGCGATTTCAGGTCGTCAGTCACCCGTGCGCAGGCGGCCAGGAAATAGAAATATTTGCCGCTGCGCCGGTCCGCAATACGCAGGCCGAGCGTATCGCCGACGCCGTCGGCGCCCGCCGGATGCGCCTTGCCCTCAAGATACCACGCGCCCTTGCCGGGAACCTCAAACGGCAGCACCTCAAGCCCGGACGGCGATCCGTCGGGCAGGGCCGGTTCGAAGGCCTGATCGACCGCGATCGGCCGGCGGTCGACGTTCTTGTCGCTGAGCACGTTGAAGATGCTGTTCGCGCGCAGGATCGCGAGCACCCGCTCATGCGCGTAGATCGCAAATGGCGAACCTTCGCGCATCGACAGCAGCCCGGCGACCGCGTCGATCTCGCCATTGGTGAGGATGACGCCCGCGATCGGGCTGTGGCGCAGTGCGCCGTGCTTCGGATGCAGCTGTGGCGTGGCAATCAACTGCTGGCGCAGATCCGGGGATGCATTGACCAGGAACCAGTGCACGCCATCGCCGCTGACGGCGATCGAGGCTTGCGTGCTCCGCAACTCGGGATGGTCGCTTCGCGCCGTCCTGCAGACGGCACAGCCGCAGTTCCACTGCGGAACGCCGCCACCGGCCGCGGCACCCAGGACGACGACACGAAGCATGATCCGTCCCCTGGAGAAGCTTGGCCTGGAGAAGTTTGTTGGACCCAGAAACGTTACGAGGTGGACTCCGGATTTGAAACACACTCCCTTGCTCGGGAGCGCGTTACGCCCGGATGTCCACCTGCGCTAAAACGCTAAACGTGTATGGGGCGCTGCCGCTTACTTGCGGGTTGCGCA
The DNA here is from genome assembly GCF_020194035.1 of Bradyrhizobium sp. BRP56. Classification (NCBI taxonomy): domain Bacteria; kingdom Pseudomonadati; phylum Pseudomonadota; class Alphaproteobacteria; order Hyphomicrobiales; family Nitrobacteraceae; genus Bradyrhizobium; species Bradyrhizobium sp. BRP56. The sequence continues at coordinate 58,537 of NZ_JADYVV010000020.1, read as the reverse complement.
CATATACATGTTGATTTCCATGCCGACCGACACTTCCACGATCTTCGGTGCTTTCCAGGCCATTTGGCTCTCCTTGTTGCAACCGGACGAACTTTCCGCCCTGCAGAGTAAACTACTGTGGTTGGAAAAGTTCGCCAGTTAAATTTTCTGTAAGGTGCCGCCTCGAAGGGCATGCTGCACTGCGGCAAGCAAATCTTACCCACTCACAAATTTGTGCGCGCGTTTCCCGTCAAAAGCCCGTGGCATCAGACCTTTTTCCTGTTGTTCGCCACACGGTGAATGGTGATGTTGGAATAAGTAAACAGCAGCCCGCGGTCCTCCGAAGGTCCCGGTGGCGATCCATGCTTCCCCGTGACGGGAGGCGACTAACCGAGCCGAGTTCAGCCGATGCCACGCTATTTCTTCAACACCCGTATCGGCGACGAGCTGATCTCCGATCCCGACGGCGAAATCCTGCGGGACCCGGATCGTGCGTGGGAAATGGCGCGCGCGATGATTCGCGAACTGCTCAAGACCGAGGGCGCCGATGGCGCACTGCTCAGCGCCGTGATCGAGGTGACCGACGACGAGGGCGAGGTCGTGCTGGAATTTCCATTCACCGAGGCGATTCTCGATCGCCCGGACCGTTCGATGACACGGCACTGACACGCGCTGGCCCGCCGCGCGGCCACAACCATGCGTTGGCCGATGCCAGCATGTTTCCGATTGCAATTGTCCGGACAAATTCGCAAGACTATGAACGGAAAGCCGAACCGCGCCGGGCGACGTCAATGGCGCAACCAACAACGGCTTCCACCCAGGGGAGATCTTCATGAAAAAACACTCGTTCGCACCGCGCAGCTTGCTGCTCGCGGGGGCCATGCTCGGGGCGTTCACGCTCTCTGCTGCGGCGCAACAGCCGGCCGCGCCAGCGGCAGGTGCCGCCCCCGCCGCCCAGCCGCTGCCGCCTGGCTCGCCCTTGATCGGGCGTCCGGACAATGAGGCCGCCGCCAAGCTCGCGCCGGTGGCGCCGCCGCCGCTGCCGTCCGCGCCCGACAAGCTGCCGCTCGCCAAGCTCAAGGTGCCGGCCGGCTTCAATGTCGAGGTCTATGCGGCCGGCATGGCCAATGCGCGCTCGCTGGCGCTCGGCGACAAGGGCACGGTGTTCGTCGGCAGCCGGCTGGTCGACAAGGTCTATGCGATCATCAACAAGGACGGCAAGCGCTCGGTCAAGGTGATCGCCTCCGGTCTCTATCGTCCGAACGGCGTCGCCTTCAAGGACGGCACGCTCTACATCGCCGAGCTCTCGAAGGTCTCCAAGATCGACAAGATCGAGGACAATCTGGACAACCCGCCGAAGCCCACCGTCATCTACGACAAGCTGCCGAAGGACGAGGCGCATGGCTGGAAGTTCATCGCCGTCGGTCCCGACAACAAGCTTTATGTTCCGGTCGGACAGCCCGGCAACAACGTGCTGCATGACGCCGACCACGGCCAGATCCGCCGCATGAATCTCGATGGCTCCGGCGCCGAGGTCTACGCGCTCGGCGTGCGCAACACGGTCGGCTTCGACTGGAATCCCGAGAACAAGCAGATGTACTTCACCGACAACGGCCGCGACTGGCTGTCGGAGACGGTGCCGGAAGACGAGCTCAACCGCATCACCAAGGCGGGCGAGGATTTCGGCGCGCCGTACTGCTACCAGGGCAACATCATCGACCAGGAGCTCGGCTGGGGCAAGACCTGCAAGGACTACACCGCGCCGGCCGGCCTGATGGGCCCGCATACCGCGTCGCTCGGCATGCGCTTCTACACCGGCAGCATGTTCCCGAAGACCTACAAGAACGTGATCTTCGTCGCGCGTCACGGCTCCTGGAACAAGTCGCAGAAGCAGGGTGGTGACGTGGTCGCCGTCAGGCTGAACAAGGACGGCACCGTGAAGTCGATGGAGCCGTTCCTGACCGGCTTCCTCGAGGACAACAAGTATGTCGGCCGCCCGGTCGACGTGATGCTGCTGAAGGACGGCTCGCTGCTGGTCTCCGACGACTGGAACGGCGCGGTCTATCGCGTCAGTTACGGCAAGCCGAAGGTCGCCAATCAGTAAGTTGAAGTAGCTCAGTCACCGTCATTGCGAGCGAAGCAATCCATTCTGCCCTCGCGGCGATATGGATTGCTTCGTCGCTTCAGCGCAAAATTGCCTTGCAATTTTGTCGCGAGCTCCTCGCAATGACGGAACATGCCAGGAGAGGCCAATGCACAAAACGATCATTGCGGTCCTGGCACTCGCCTCCGTCGCCGTGTCCGCAAATGCCGAGACCATCCAGGAGCGTGCCGCGGCGTGCTTTGCCTGCCATGGCGAGCATGGCACGTCGGAAACCGAGAACACGCCGTCGCTCGGCGGCCAGACAGCGCCCTATGCGCTGATCCAGCTTTTCATGTTCCGCGAGAAGCTGCGGGTGTTCGACCCCATGAACGAGATGGCGAAGCCGCTGACCGACGACGATTTGCGCAGCTTCTCGGATTTCATCGCGACCCTGCCGAAGCCCACGCCGCCCGCTGACGCCGGCGATCCCGCGCGGATGGCGCGGGGCCAGGCGCTGGCGCAGCAGAACCGCTGCAACAGCTGCCACAACACCGATTTCTCCGGCAAGGAGAATGTCCCGCGCATCGCCAACCAGCGCGAGGACTACCTCGCCAAGACGCTGGCCGAATACAAGGACAACAGCCGCCACGGCTATGACGCCACCATGGCCGACGTGATGCAGACGGTCACCAAGGAGCAGATCGGCGACCTTGCCTATTACATTGCGCACGTCCGCTGAAACATCAGGCGGCGGACCGCTGGCCATGTTCTCCGCGCGGCGCTAAAACGCAGCGTCACACGGAGTTGCACATGCAGGATATTTGGCGTCTGTCGGCGGCCGAGCTCGCCAGCCTCATCAAATCGAAGAAGGTGTCGGCGAAGGAGGCGGCGGAGGCGGGGCTCGCCCGGCTCGACGCGGTCAACCCGAAGCTCAACGCGGTGGTCGATCACCGGCCGGACGACGTGCTGGCGCAGGCCGCCAAGGTCGATGCGGCCATTGCGCGCGGCGAGGCGGTCGGGCCGCTCGCCGGCGTGCCAATCACCATCAAGGTCAATGTCGACCAGGAGGGCTACGCCACCACCAACGGGCTGAAGGCGCAGCGCGACGTCATCGCCAGGGTCGACAACCCGGTGGTCGCCAATCTGCGCAAGGCCGGCGCGGTGCTGCTCGGCCGCACCAATTGTCCGGCGGTCTCCTATCGCTGGTTCACCACCAACCTCATTCACGGCGACACCAAGAACCCGCGCGATCCCGGCATCACCCCGGGCGGCTCGTCCGGCGGCGCGGGTTCGGCGGTCGCGGCCGGCATCGGCCACATCGCTCACGGCACCGATATCGCCGGCTCGGTGCGCTATCCGGCCTATGCCTGCGGCGTGCACGGCCTGCGGCCGAGCATGGGCCGCATCCCGGCCTTCAATTCGGCCTTGCCGGAGCGGCCGATCGGCCCGCAGATCAGCGCGGTGTCGGGCCCGCTGGCGCGCACCGTCAACGATCTGCGCATCTCGCTCGCGGCGATGTCGGCGCCGGACTATCGCGACCCCTGGTACGCGCCGGTGCCGCTCGAGGGGCCGCCGCGCGAGAAGCGCGTTGCGATGTGCCTCAATCCGGATGGTCTCGATCCGGTGCCCGAAGTGATCGCCGCGGTGGCCGATGCCGGCAAGCGCTTGCAGAAGGCCGGCTGGATCGTCGAGGAAATTGCAAACACGCCGTCCTTGCGCGAGGCGGCCGAGATCCAGACCCGGCTCTGGCTCGGCGACGGCTACGAGGCCCAGCTCGCCTTCGCCGAGCGCGAGGGCGATCCCGGCGCACTGGCCTGCCTGCGCGGCGTCCGCGCCCGGGTGCATCCGTTCGACCTGTCGCAGGCGCTGACCCGCCGCGCGACCCTGACGCGCGAATGGTTCGCCTTCTTCGAGAAATATCCGGTGCTGCTTATGCCGGTGTCCGGCGAGCTACCGTTCCCCGACCATCTCGACCGCAAGGACGAGGCGTCGTTCGCGCGGGTGTGGCACGCGCAGCTGCCGCAGATTGCGATCCCGTTCATGGGGCTTCCCGGGCTCGTGGTCTCCACCGGTCTCGTGGGACGGATCCCGGTCGGCGTGCAACTGGTGGCCGGACGCTACCGCGAGGATCTCTGTCTTGCCGCTGGTGAAGCGGTCGAGGCCGGCGGCACGCCGTCGTCTCCGATCGATCCGGTCAGTTGAGATGGCGACCGTTTACGATTTCACCGCCAAGTCGCTCGCCGGCGACGACGTGCCGCTGCAGCGGTTCGAGGGCCAGGTGCTCTTGATCGTGAACACGGCGAGCGCCTGCGGGTTCACGCCGCAATACAAGGGCCTGCAGGAGCTGCACGCCGGCCTCTCGGCGCGCGGCTTTGCCGTGCTCGGCTTCCCCTGCAACCAGTTCGGCGCGCAGGAGCCGGGCGATGCGAAGCAGATCGCCGCGTTCTGCGAGACCAACTACGCCGTGACGTTTCCGATGTTCGCCAAGATCGACGTCAATGGCTCAGGTGCGCATCCATTGTACGAACACCTGAAACGTGAGAAGTCGGGCCTGCTCGGGCCCGCGATCAAATGGAACTTCACCAAGTTCCTGGTCGATCGCGCCGGCAAGGTCGTGGCGCGGCATGCGCCGACCGCCCGGCCCGAAGGATTGAGGAAGGATATCGAGGCGCTGCTATGAGCGACGACAACGACACCAACGACCAATTCCCCGACCGCCTCTCGGTCGATCCGAACAGCCCGTACTACAATGCGGATATTCTCGCCCGCGATGTCGGCATCCGATTCAAGGGTGTCGAGAAGACCAATGTCGAGGAGTACTGCATCAGCGAAGGCTGGGTCCGCGTCACCGCCGGTAATGCCAAGGACCGTTACGGCAATCCGCTGACCATCAAGGTGCACGGGCCGGTCGAGCCGTATTTCCGGGATAAGACGAAGTCCTGAAGCCACTTCCTCTGCCGTCATTGCGAGCGAAGCGAAGCAATCCACGTCTCCGCTCGTTGAGAAATGAATTGCTTCGTCGCTTCGCTCCTCGCAATGACGATGAGAGGACGGCAAACCTAACTTAGAAAGCTCCCCATGTCCGTCCGTATCGTCGACGTCCGCGAGGTGACCAAGCCGATCTCCTCGCCGATCCGCAACGCCTATATCGACTTCACCAAGATGACCTCGAGCCTGGTGGCCGTGGTCACCGACGTGGTGCGCGACGGCAAGCGGGTGGTCGGTTACGGCTTCAATTCCAACGGCCGTTACGGGCAGGGCGGTCTGATCCGCGAGCGCTTTGCGCCGCGCCTCAAGGAAGCCGATCCGAAATCGCTGCTCGATGCCGATGGCGGCAATCTCGATCCGGACAAGGTCTGGTCGACGCTGATGTCGAACGAGAAGCCGGGCGGCCATGGCGAGCGCTCGGTCGCGGTCGGCACCATCGACATGGCGGTGTGGGATGCGGTGGCGAAGATCGCGGGCAAGCCGCTGTTCCGGCTGCTCGCCGAGCGCCACGGGCTATCAGCCAATCCGCGCGTCTTCGTCTACGCCGCCGGCGGCTATTACTATCCTGGCAAGGACCTCGGCGCGCTGCGCAAGGAGATGCGTGGCTATCTCGACCGCGGCTACAACGTCGTGAAGATGAAGATCGGCGGTGCGCCGCTTGCCGAGGACCGCGAGCGCATCGAGGCGGTGCTGAAGGAGATCGGCAGCGCGGCGCGGCTTGCGGTCGACGCCAACGGTCGCTTCGATCTGGAGACCGCGATCGCCTACGCCAAGATGCTGCGTGAGTATCCGCTGTTCTGGTACGAGGAGGCCGGCGACCCGCTCGACTACGCGCTGCAGGCCGCGCTGGCCGAGTTCTATCCGGGGGCGATGGCGACCGGCGAGAACCTGTTCAGCCACCAGGATGCGCGGAACCTGATCCGCTACGGCGGCATGCGGCCGGACCGCGACTGGCTGCAATTCGATTGCGCGCTGTCCTACGGGCTCTGCGAGTATCAGCGCACGCTCGAGGTGCTGAAGACCCACGGCTGGTCGCCGAACCGCTGCATCCCGCATGGCGGCCACCAGATGTCGCTCAACATCGCTGCCGGCCTCGGCCTGGGCGGCAATGAGAGCTACCCCGACCTGTTCCAGCCCTATGGCGGGTTCCCGGACGGCGTGCGCGTAGAGGGTGGCCACATCGTGATGCCCGACCTTCCCGGCATCGGCTTCGAGGGCAAATCCGATCTCTACAGGGAGATGAAGGCACTGGCGGACTAAGTCCGGCCAGCGACTGCCGATCTGCCGGGCGCGGGGTGGGCACGAGCTTGCTCGCAAAACATTATGAGCGATGCTCAAAAAATTATTGAACGTTGCTCATTTCCGGATATACTCATGAGAACAGGGCGTCTTTGTCCGGGATGATCGGGAGCAGGCGCGAAAATCGGCCGTGAGGATAGCTGCATGCCATATTCAGCCAAGGATCTCCGAGACGCTGCAAATGCCGGAGTGATCAGCCCGGCCGATCTGGAACGGTTGCTCGCTTTCCTGGCGAGCAGCGCCGGGCAGGGTTCGGCGGGCGATGCAAGTCCCGCCGCCAAATTCGATGCCGCGCATGTGCTCTGGTACGCCGGCGCGCTCATCGTGATCGGTGCCATGGGCCTGTTCTCGACCCTGGCCTTCACCCAGATGGGCGGCCGGGCGCTCACGGCCTGCGCGATCGCCTACGCGGTCGGGTTCAGCGTGGCGGGTCACCACCTCTGGCACGACAAGAATCTGCGGGTTCCCGGCGGCCTGCTGATCGCGATCGCGGTCTCGATGGCGCCGCTCGCGGCCTACGGCATCCAGGACGAGCTTGGCTGGTGGGGCAAGTTCGGCAAGCCGGGAACCGTGCAGGACTTCTACGTCTGGGTGAAGGGCAGCTGGATCTTCATGGAGATCGCGACCGTCGCCGCCGGCATCGTCGCGCTGCGCTACTACCGCTTCGCTTTCATCGTCGCGATCATCTCGGTCGCGCTGTGGTTCATGTCGATGGACCTGGCGCCGTGGTTCAGCGGCATGGCTCACGCCGATTTCGAGATGCGCCGCAGGGTATCGATCTGGTTCGGGCTTGCCGTGCTCGCGGTCGCCTGGATCGTGGACTATCGCAGCCGCAACGGCGACTTTGCGTTCTGGCTGCATCTGTTCGGCCTGATGGCGTTCTGGGGCGGAATTAGCGCGTCCGAAGGCTCAACCGAATTGAGCAAGGCGGTGTACTGCCTGCTCAATGTCGGCCTGATCGTGATCGCCGTGATCCTGATGCGGCGCGCCTATGCGGTGTTCGGCGCGTTCGGCATCTGCCTCTATCTCGGCCATCTCGCCGACGTCGTCTTCAAGGACTCGCTGTGGTTTCCGTTCTCGCTGTCGCTGATCGGCATTGCCGTGATCGCCGCAGGCCTGCTCTACCATCGCAACGAGCGTGCGATCACCGGCTGGATCGATGCGCATCTGCCGGCGGGGTTGCGGCCGCGGTCCGCAAACGCATGACCGCGACGTCCTGATCGTTTTAGAACCGCTACAATCTGGAATCGCTACAAGAAGTGCGGCGCGCAAGCGCCGCTCTTCGTTTCCGGGCGCAAATCCGGAAGCCGACAGAAACCATTCGCATCCTTGACTTTTCCAACCCTGCGCTCGCCGCGAGGTGTATCCGCGTCCATTCGTCGCGATTTTATTCCGTCGTCACGCAAAAATTTTCTCGCGCCCGTCGTCTGGACGCACAGCGCCTCACCTCTCTAGAGGACGGCGCATCGCCTTCAGCGAAGGCGAGAGTTGCTTGGGGACGACGTCATGACATCAAGAACACAAGCCCATCGTCGCACTGTCTTGCTTGCGCTGCTCACGGCGAGCTATCTCGCGCTGAGCGTTCCGCTCGCAACGTCTGCCGTACAGGCGCAATCGGCGCCGTCGCAGGCCGGCGCCTCGTCGCTGCCGCCGGTGACGGTCACCGCGCCGGCCACGCAACGCCGCCGCAACGCACCGTCGACATCGCGTAACACCGCCGCAGCACGAGGCCGCCGCACCCAGACGGCACGGCGGATCGCGCCCGCGCCCGTGGCAAAACCCTTCGCGGAATCGCAGGACGCCCGCACCGGCACGTCAGGCTATTTCACCAACAGCACGTCGGTTGCGACCAGGACCAACACCGCGATCGTCAACATCCCGCAATCGCTCAACGTGATCACGCGGGAGCAGATTCGCGACCAGAACTATCAGGGCCTCACCGATGTCACCCGCTATGTCCCCGGCGTTGCCGTGCACCAGGGCGAGGGCAATCGCGACGAGCTCGTGATCCGCGGCGTCGATTCCAGCGCCAACTTCTTCGTCAACGGCTTTCGGGACGACGTGCAGTATTTCCGCGACATGTACAACGCCCAGAGCATCGAGGTGCTGAAGGGACCGAGCGCACTAACCTTCGGCCGCGGCGCCGGCGGCGGCTTGCTCAACCGCACGCTGAAGGAGGCCGACGGCAACCGCGTCTACGAGGCGACGGCGCAGACCGGCTCGTGGGGCGATCGCCGCGTCAGCCTCGATGCCGGACAGGCGATCAACGACAACGTCGCGGCAAGGCTCAACGTGTTCTACGAGGGCGCCGACGCCTTCCGTGATTTCAATCATCTCGAGCGCTACGGCATCAATCCAACGGTAACCCTGAAGCCCGACGACAACACCAAAATCAAACTGAGCTACGAGTACTTTCAACGACGAGCGCACCGCCGATCGCGGCAATCCCTCGCAGGGGCTGCCGGGCGGCGCGACCCGCTTCAACCCGACCACGCCGTTCGCGCCGAACGGCGACTTCTCGACCTTCTTCGGCAGCCCAAGCCTGAACACCGCGCAGGCGACGGTGCAGACCGGCATGGCCATTATCGAGCACGATTTCGAGAACGGGCTGACGGTGCGCAACGGCACCATCGCCGCCGACTACCAGAAGTTCTATCAGAACGTCTATCCGACCGGCGGCCCGCTCGCCGGCGCGGTCAATCCCGCCGACACGGCGGTGAACCTCGGCGCCTACCAGCACACGACGAACCGCGACAATGTCTTCAACCAGACCGATTTCACCTACAAGGCCTGGACCGGGCCGCTGTTCCACACGGTCGGCTTCGGCACCGAGTTCGGCCGGCAGACCGGCGTCGATATCCGCAACACCGGCGTGTTCCCGCACGGCACCAACACCATCATGCAGAACCCGTTCGCGCCGACCTATTTCGGCCCGGTGACGTTTCTTCACCATTTCACCGGCACCAACAGCGACGGCGTCACCGCGCCCGATTCGAACAGCCGCTATGCGCTGAACATTCAGTCCGGCTATCTCAGGGACACCATCGAGATTTCGCGCGCCGTGCAGATCATCGCCGGCGCGCGGTTCGATCGCTACGACATGTCGGCCACCGACATGAACACCAACATCAAGCGCAATCGCGTCGACAATCTGGTGTCGCCGCAGGGCGCCCTGATCATCAAGCCGATCGATTCGATGTCGGTCTACACCGCCTACAGCATCTCCTTCCTGCCGGCCTCGGGCGACCAGTTCAGCGCGCTGAATGACGGCACCCTGATCCTGCAGCCGCAGCGCTTCGAGAATGTCGAGCTCGGCATGAAGTGGAACATCAATCCGAAGCTGCTGTTCTCGACCGCGGTCTACAATCTGAACCGCACCAACCAGCCGATCGCCGACGGCAACAATCCCGGCTTCTTCTTCCCCTCCGGCAGCACGCTCACGCGAGGCGTCGAGGCCAGCCTGACCGGCTATGTCACCGCGCAATGGCAGTCGTCGCTGGCCTATGCCTACACCGACGCGAAGATCACCGGAGCGACCTCGGCGACCGTCGTGCCCGGCAACCGCGTCCAGCTGGTGCCGTACAATCAGTTTGCCTGGTGGAACAAGTATCAGTTCACGCCGATGTGGGCCGCCGCGCTCGGCGTGATCTATTTCGGCGATTCCTTCGCCTCGTCCGACGATACGGTGCGGCTGCCGGGCTTCGTGCGGTTCGATGCGGCGATCTATGCCAAGATCGACGAGACCTGGAGCGCCCAGCTCAACGTCGAGAACATCTTCGACAAGGGCTATTGGGCGTCGGCTGACGGCAACAACAATATCTCGCCGGGACAGGGGCGGACGGTAAGGCTGATGGCGCGGGCGAGGTTTTAGCTTTCACCGTCATGCCCGGGCTTGTCCCGGGCATCCACGTCTTTGCCGCGGTCTACAAGAAAGACGTGGATGGCCGGGACAAGCCCGGCCATGACAACGGTAGAGAGGTGTGCTCGCAATGACGTGGATAGAGCGGCGTCCTACCCCAGCCGCATGTCCAGCAGCCGCCGGCCTTCGCCCTTCAGCAGCTTCTTCACCGCGCTCGAGGCGATTACGTCGCCATTGTTGGCGTAGGCCTCGTGGTTCTTCTCGATGTCGTCGAGGCGGTAGAGGTAGTTGACCATGATGCCGGCGGATTCGCGCAGGCCCTTGGGTGAGAGATCGCCGAGCCAGTTGATCCGCTCCAAGCGTGCGCCGTTGCCGAGATGGAAGCGCGCGACCGAATCGATCAGTCGTCCCTTCGGGGTGCGCGCCTTCAGGAAATAGTAGGCGGCAAGCGGCTCCAGCACGGCGCGCAGCTGGGTCGCGAGCTCGGCGTTCTCGAACCAGTCGGGCTTCCCGAGGCTTTCCAGCAGCTGGCGGTCCTCCTCCGTGAGCGGCACGTCGTCGGCCTGCTTGACCCACTGCATGAAGCCCGGCACCGGCGACAGCGTCACGAAGTTGTCGAGCTTCGGCAATTCGCGGCGCAGCTCCTCGACCACCTGCTTGATCAGGAAACTGCCGAAGGAGATGCCGCCAAGGCCGCGCTGGGTGTTGGAGATCGAATAGAACACCGCGGTGCGGGCGCGCTCGACCGGCACCGGCTCGCGCTCTTCCGCAAGCAGCGGCGCGATCGCGCCCGGGATGGTTTCCGTGAGCGCGACCTCGACGAAGATCAGCGGCTCGTCGGCCAGCGCCGGATGGAAGAAGGCGTAACAGCGGCGATCGATCGGATCGATGCGGCGGCGCAGATCGTCCCAATCGCGGATCTCGTGCACGGCCTCATAACGGATGATCTTCTCCAGAATATTGGCCGGCGACGACCAGTCTATCCTGCGCAGCACGAGGAATCCCCTGTTGAACCAGGACGAGAGCAGATGCACCACGTCGCGATCGAGCGCGGCGAGGTCCTTGTTGCCCTTCATCAATGAAAGCAGATCCGAGCGGATCGACACCAGCTCGCCGGTGCCGCCCGGCGCGCGATTGAGCCGGCGGATCAATTCCTGGCGGCGCGGCTCGGAGGCGAAATGCAGGTCGCTGGCGTCATCGCCATTGGCCTTGGCGCGCCAGCTTTCGATCGCCTGCGCCAGCTTGGCGTGATCGGGGCCGAAATCGCGGGCCAGCGTCTGGAAGAACGACAGCCGCCCGGCGGCATCGAGATGGTGGTAGCGGTCGAGCACTTCGCGCGCCATCGCGGTGCCGGAGGCTTCGCCGCGGCCGGATAGCAGCGCCTCGCACAATTCCAGCAGTTCGGACGCATCCTGCTTGTCGTTGGCCGGGCTGGCGCGGCCGAGCAGGACGCGGCCGCGTTCGGAAATCGTCGAGAGCAGGTCGGAGAAGAAGGCATTGGCCATGAGCAGGTCGTATCCAGCAGGTCGTATCCAGTGAAGCCGGACCTTACACGGGATTTAAGGTCGGGAGCACTGCAATCAAGCGCAGGGATCGTACGGAAATATGTCGCAGAGCGACAGCGGTATAATTCGTCGTCGTTGCGCCCGGTGACAAACCCGGTTCACGTTTTCTCGCACGTTTTCTCCGCGAACGCGGTCGGTGTCTTGCCGGTAACCTGCCGGAACGCGTGGGAAAATGCCGGCACGCTGGCATAGCCGAGGTCGGAGGCGACCTGCTTGACCGAAACGTTCGCGCTGCTCGACAGGCGCTCGATCGCGGCCGCGATGCGGGCGCGCTGGCACCAGCTCTTGAACGAGAGCTGCGTCTCAGCCGAGAACAGCCGCGACAGCGTCCGCGCCGAGGTGCCGACCGTGCGCGCCAGCGCGTCGATGTCGTGGTCCCGCGTCGGATCGGCCAGCACGAGGTCGGCGGCGCGGCGGCAGCGCGGCTCCTGCGGCAGCGGGATGAAGGTCGCGGAATTCTCGGCCTGGTGCAGCTCCAGCATCACGAGGCGGATCAACAGATCGGTGCGCTCGCGTCCGCATGAGGCGTCGAACAGCGCGAGGATCGCCTGGTGCACCAGCGGCGAGACCCGCACCACGAATTCGTGGTCGAGGCTGTCGCTGCGCTTTTCGCGCGCGAGCCAGGCCTGGTCGAAATACAGCGTGCGCATCTCGATGTCGGCAAGCACGTCGATCGCGTGCGGGAGCAGGGCAGGGACCCACACCGCGCGGTCCGGCGGCACCAGCCAGCGGCCCTTCGGCGTCGTCACCTGCATGGTGCCGCTGGCGGCATAGACCAGCTGTGCCTCGCGGTGCATGTGCGGGTCGAGCCGGACGCCCTTGCGGTAGCTGCGCGCCACCAGATGCACGCCGTCCCCGGTGACGCGCCGGTCCTGGTGGAGGGCTCTTATTGGCGGCTCAGCGATAGTCATTGGCGACATCCCGTCAGGACAAGTACCTATAACCTATTTTCGAGCAATTGAAGAATCGCGTGAGAGACGTGCCGATGAACAGTCCTTGCAACAGTCCAAGCCGGGTGATCACCTTCGTCAACGCCGCCCATTTCATCGATCACTACGCGATGCTGATTTTCGCCGCCGCCGTCATCATCATGGGTCCGGCGCTCGGCATGGCCTATTCGGAACTGCTGCCTTATGCGACCCCGGGCTTCATCGCCTTCGGCGCCGGCTCGCTGATTACGGGCTGGCTCGGCGACCGCTGGAGCCGCCGCCACATGATGGTGATCTTCTTCGTCGGCATCGGCCTGTCGATGATCTCGGTCGGCTTCGTGCAGACGCCGCTGCAGCTCGGCGCCGCGCTGCTGGCGATCGGCGTCTTCGCCTCGATCTACCATCCGGTCGGCACCGCGATGATCGTGTCCTATGCCGAGAAGCTCGGCGCCCAGATGGGGATCAACGGCGTCTGGGGCAATCTCGGCGTCGCCTCGTCGGCGCTGGTGACCGGCGTGATCGGCCAGTATCTCGGCTGGCGCTGGGCCTTCATCGTGCCCGGCACGGTCACCGTGCTGATCGGCATCGCCTTTGCGATGACGGTGGTGCATGAGGACCGCAAGGGCTCCAGGCAGGCGGCAGCGCAGGTGCGGGTCGCCAAGGAGGACATGTGGCGCGTGGTGCTGTCGCTGCTGATCGTGGTGATCGCGATCTCCACCACCTTCAACGCGGTGACGGTGGCGCTGCCGAAGCTGTTCGCCGAACGGCTCGCCGACCTGACCAAGAGCCCGGCGCTGCTCGGCGTGATCGCGGCCGGGGTCTATGTGTTCGGCGCGATGACGCAGTACACCATCGGCAAGCTGCTCGACAGATATTCGCTGAAGACGGTGGCGCTGCCGCTGTCGTTCCTGCTGGCGCCGTTCCTTTATCTGGCGGCGAGCCTAAACAACCTGCCGCTGATCGTGGTCTCGATCGGCATCGTGATGGGCGCGTTCGGGCAGGTCACGGTGAACGATGCCATGGTCGGCAAGTACACCACCGAGGAATGGCGCTCGCGCGCCTATGCGGTGCGCTATTTCGTCGGCTTCACCGCGGCCGGCGCTTCCGTCGGCCTGGTCGCCTGGCTGCACGACCAGGGCGGCTTCTCGATGATGCTGCGCGCGTTCGCGGCGCTGTGCCTGCTGGCGATTGCGGCCGCGATCATCCTTCCGCGCGAGATCCGCACCCCGGCCACGCAGGCGGGCTGACGCAGGGGCGGTTTTGCCGCTCGTTTGCCGTTGCGACGAGGCGTGCCCGACCGGCGGGCGGCTCGGCCGACGGCGGACAACCGTGACATGGTCACGCTTCGCGAACTTTGTTCCGACCCGCAGGTGTGGTAGGTTGAAACGGGCCTCGGGGACGAAGGCGCCGGTTGCGCCTTGAACACGTCTTTGCGGAGCAGCCGGAGCGCTATGGGAGAAATTCGCGACTTCAAGTCAGGCCGGTCACAGCCCGACAATACCCAGCCTCCCGGCGATTCAATGCCGCGGCGCCTGGCCGCGATCGTAGCGGGCGATATCGCCGGCTACAGCCGGTTGATGCAGCTCGATGAGGAAGGCACGCATACGCGCGTCAAGCGGACCCTGCGCGATCTGATCGAGCCCACCATTGCCGAGCACCACGGCAAGCTGGTCAAGACCACCGGCGACGGCTTTATCGCGATGTTCGACAGTCCGGTCGAGGCCGTCCGCTGCAGCATCGTGATCCAGCAGAACATGATCGGCCGCAACGCGGCGATCGCGAGAGATCACTGGATCGAATACCGGATCGGCGTCAACCTCGGCGACGTCATCATCGAGCCCGACGATATCTATGGCGACGGCGTCAACGTGGCCTCGCGCCTGGAAGGGATCGCGGCGCCAGGTGATGTCTTCATCTCCGGCGGCATCTACGAGCAGATCAAGCACAAGATGGTCTGCGGATACGAATCGCTTGGCGACCGCAAGGTCAAGAACATCACCGATCCGGTCCGGGTTTATCGTGTGCTGCCGGATGCCGCCGCGTACCAACGGACGCGCAGGCGCCGCGAGTCCGTCCTGCTCACGCTGCTCGGATTGGCGGTCGCGATCATCGCCGGCGGCGTGCTGTGGTATCTGCTCGCCCAACCGCGCGGCAAGCCGGCCGACGTGGCGCAGGCGCCTCCGGCACCGACGGCATCGCCCGCCGTCCAGCCACCGGCACCAAGCCCGGCTCCGACCCAAACCGCAAGTCCGATCCCGGCGGCACCGACGCAGCAAGCGTCGCCTCAACCCGCGCCCTCCGCGAGCCCCACCCCGGACCTGCCGGAACCCGAACTGGTCTCGCTTCAAGCCGGCAGCTTCTCGATGGGAAGCAACGACGATCCTTCCGAGCGGCCGATCCGCCGGGTGACGGTCAAGCCCTTTGCCATGGGCAAATATCCGGTCACGGTCCGCGAATGGAACGCCTGCGCGGCGGCCAAGGCTTGCGGCTTCACGGCCAGCGGCAAGGACGACGTTCCGGTCACCAATGTGAGCTGGAGCGACGCGAAGCAATATGTGACCTGGCTCGCCGAGCGCACCAAGAAGCCCTACCGGCTTCCGAGCGAAGCCGAGTGGGAATATGCGGCGCGTGGCGGAACGCAATCGAAGTACTGGTGGGGCGACCAGGTGCAATCGGGCCACGCCGGATGCAAGGATTGCGGCGGCGACAGTTCGGCCGAGCAGCCGGTCAAGGTCGGCAGCTACAAGCCGAATCCGTTTGGCCTCTACGATATGGGCGGCGGGGTCGATCAATGGGTCGAGGATTGCTGGCACAGGAATTACCAGGGCGCGCCGACCGACGGTGCGGTCTGGCCCGGCGGCGACTGCGCCTCGCATGTCATCCGCTCCGGCTCCTGGAAGAATGACGCACGCTATGTGCGTCCGGCCAATCGCGACAATTACGACACCAATGTCCGTTATCCGACCCACGGTTTCCGGGTCGCGCTGTCTCCCTGAGCGATCATCCCTGATCGCCAGGCTTCATGGAGGGGCTATGAAAAGTGCAAGCTTGATCATGCTCGCCGCGGCACTGACGCTGTTCGCGGCTCCGGCCGACGCGCAGAACAAGCCGGCCGGCAAGGACACCAAGCTGTATTTCATCTGGCCGCGCGACGGCGCCAAGCTCAAAAGCCCGTTCTGGTGCCGCTTTGGGCTGCGCAACATGGGCGTCACCCATGCCGGCGACGACTACCCGAACAGCGGCCATCACCATCTTCTGATCGACGTGAATGAGCCGTTGAATCCGAATGAGCCGATTCCGTCGGACAAGTCTCATCTGCACTTCGGTGCGGGCCAGACCGAGACGCAGCTCGACCTGGCGCCCGGCAAGCACACCCTGCAGTTGGTGCTGGGCGACGCCAAGCACTATCCATTCAGCCCGCCGGTCGTCTCCGAAAAAATCACCATCCGGGTCAGATAGGCCGATACGGATAGCTCCCTTGCGGGAACCGGCGCTTGCACAAGGCCGCGCCGTGCGGTTTGTTGCGCGCCTGCCGGACAGCAAGATTCGGCGTGGAGGACGTCTGATGTCGTCTCGACTGCTGCGTCTGGCCGGCCTCGTTCTGGGAGTGATTGTCATGGCCACATCAGCGGATGCCGACGCCTTGAAGGATCAGATCGCGCCGACCGGAAAGCTCCGGGTCGCGATCGCGATCAGCCCGGCCGGCGGCGCGTTCTGGTCGACCAAGACCGAGAACGGCTATGCGGGCGTTCCCGTCGATCTCGGCCGCGAGATGGCGACGCAACTCGGCATCCCGGTCGAATATGTCGTGCATCAGAATTCCGGCCAGATCACCGACGCGGCGGCTAAGAGCACCTGGGACATCACCTTCCTGCCCAAGGATCCCGAGCGTGAGACCAAGATGACGTTCGGGCCGATCTATGAGGTTGCCGACGCTACCTATATCGTCAAGCCCGGCTCGACGATCACGAATTTCGCCACGCTCGACCAGGACGGCGTCAAGGTCGCCGCCGTCAATGCCACCACCACGATGCGCGGCGCGATCGCCCATCTCAAGCACGCCAAGGTCACGGGCTATCAGACCTACGACGAGATCTTCAATCTGCTGAAGAGCGGCGAGATCGACGCCTTCGCATTGTCGCGCGATCAGCTCAACGCGATGGCGAAGAAGATCCCGGGCACGCGCGTGCTGGACGAGACCTTCAAGCAGACCGTCACCGCGGTCGCGGTGCCGCTCAACCATCCGCTCGCCGCGGCCTTCGCCACCAGGTTCATGACGGAGGCGATCGCCAACGGCACGCTGCGCAAGGCCTACGACAACAACGGGCTGAAGGACGCACCGGTCCGCACCGAGGTGAAGTGAACTAGCGGTGCGTATCGACTCTTTCCCCGTCACCCCAGCGACAAAGGCGAAGCCTTTGCGCGGGGATGACGGTGATGGAGGGGCGCGCATCCTCTGGGCGACATCTGGGCATGCTGCATAATTCCGCGCCATCGCGCCGTGCGGTTCCTGCGCCACGAGCCTAACTCATTGTATTGACGGGGATTTAAAGCCAGCCGCCAGCGTCGCGGCTTGGCACATCCATTGCTTTTGATTGCACCAGTCAATGACGACTGCCGTCCTCCGGATTGCCGAGGCCAATGCTGGCCGAGGCGAGGGGATCAAGGCGCCCGGCCCGGGCGTCTCGAGCAATCGTTGACCCCCCATCTCCCGGACGAACGAGCATTTCAACCAACCCGCGTCGCTTCCGGCAGGCAACCGGCGCGGCCGAATTGCGTAAGGGGAATTTACAAATGGCCTATCTCGCTCCGTCCGAATTCGTCACCAAGATGGTGGATGCCGGCGAATCCAAGATCTTCATGTCGACCCGCGACACCGTGATCCGCGCCTATATGGCCGGCGCGATCCTGGCGCTGGCAGCATGGTTCGCCGTGACGATCAACGTCAATACGGGTCAGCCGCTTGTCGGAGCATTGTTGTTTCCGGTCGGCTTCGTCATGCTCTATCTGCTGGGTTTCGATCTATTGACCGGCGTGTTCGTGCTCTCGCCGCTCGCGCTGCTCGACAAGCGCCCCGGCGTCACGCTCGGCGGCGTGCTGCGCAACTGGGCTCTCGTCTTCATCGGCAATTTCGGAGGCGCGCTCACGGTGGCGTTCATGATGGCGTTCGTGACGACGTTCGGCTTCACGCAGGAGCCCGACAAGGTCGGCATGACCATCGGCAATATCGGCGAGGGCCGAACGCTGGGCTACGCGGCGCACGGCGCGGCGGGCATGGCCACGCTGTTCATCCGCGGCATGCTCTGCAACTGGATGGTCTCGACCGGCGTCGTCGGCGCGATGATTTCCACCACGGTGCCCGGCAAGGTGATCGCGATGTGGATGCCGATCCTGGTGTTCTTCTACATGGTGTTCGAGCATTCGGTGGTGAACATGTTCCTGTTCCCGTCGGGACTGATGCTGCATGCGAAGTTCTCGATCATGGACTACCTGATCTGGAACGAGATCCCGACCGTGCTCGGCAACCTCGCCGGCGGCCTCGCCTTCACCGGGCTCACGCTCTACACCACGCATGTGAAGACGGCGCCGAAGCGCCAGCGCCTCGCGGCTTGATCCTCGACGACTTATGGGGCTCTCCTGTCACGGAGGGCCCCATTGGCTTTGGGACGGTCGATGCCGCGCGCGCTGACAATATCGGTCGGGCAATTCTCTGATCAGGGCCGCAAGGACGCCGATCAGGACTTCCACGGCGCCTTGATCCCCGAGGAGCCGCTGCTCGGCCTGAAGGGCATCACGGTGGTGCTTGCCGACGGCATCTCCTCGAGCAGCGTCGGCCGCATCGCCGCCGAGTCCGCGGTCAAGGGCTTCCTGACCGACTACTACTGCACCTCGGAATCCTGGTCGGTGAAGACCTCGGTGCAGCGGGTGCTGGAGGCGACCAATTCCTGGCTGCACGCGCAGACCAGGCGCAGCCAGAATCCCTACGACAAGGACAAGGGTTACGTCTGCACGCTGAGCGCCCTGGTCATCCGGTCGACCACGGCGCATCTGTTCCACGTCGGCGACTCCAGGATCTACCGCGTCGCCGGCAACAGCCTCGAGCAACTGACCAACGACCACCGCGTCGTGATCTCCTCGCAGCAGAGCTATCTCGGCCGCGCGCTCGGTGTGAACCCGCAGCTCGAGATCGACTACCAGGCTCTCCCGCTGGAGCGCGGCGACATCTTCCTCTTGGTAACCGACGGGATCTACGAGCATGTCCCGGCGCGGCAGCTCGCGAAGACCATCAAAGACGGTGCCGCGTCTCTCGATGCTGCGGCGAAATCGATCGTCGAGCAGGCCTATGAGAACGGCAGCCCGGACAATCTCACCGTGCAGATCGTCCGGATCGACGAATTGCCCGACGGCGATGCCGGCGAGGTGTTCGGCCAGCCGACCGAACTGCCGCTGCCGCCGCTGCTCGACGCACGGATGCTGTTCGACGGCTATCGCATCGTGCGCGAACTCCATGCATCGCACCGCAGCCACATCTATCTCGCGGTCGACGAGGACAGCGCCACCACGGTCACGATCAAAATCCCCTCGATCGACCTGCGCGACGATCCGGCCTATCTGAAGCGTTTCATGATGGAGGAATGGGTCGCCCGGCGGATCGACAGCCCGCATGTGCTGAAGTCGTGGCTGCCGCAGCGCAAGCGCAATTTCCTTTACGTCACGATGGAATATATCGACGGCCAGACCTTGACGCAGTGGATCACGGACAATCCAGCGCCGGCGCTGGAGACGGTACGCGGCATCACCGAGCAAATTGCAAAAGGGCTGCGCGCCTTCCACCGCAAGGAGATGCTGCACCAGGACGTCAGGCCCGACAACATCATGATCGACAGGACCGGCACGGTGAAGATCATCGATTTCGGCTCAACGCGGATTGCAGGTGTCGCAGACGCGGCGCCGGCGGGCGTCGAGGATATCCTGGGCACCCAGCAATACACCGCGCCGGAATATTTCCTCGGCGAGGGCGGCACCGCGCGCTCCGATCTGTTCTCGCTCGGCGTCGTCACCTACCAGATGCTGACGGGACGCTTGCCCTATGGCGCGCAGATCGCGCGGGCCCGGACACGATCCGACTTCAACCGGCTGGTCTACCGTCCGGCCGCGCATCGCGGGCGCGAGATCCCGGGCTGGGTCGACGGCGCGCTGGAGCGCGCCGTGCATGCCAATCCGCTCAAGCGCTATGAGAGCTTTTCCGAGTTCCTGTTCGACCTGCGCAATCCCAACGCAAAATATCTGACGACGTCGTCGACCCCGCTGATCGAGCGCAACCCGGTGCTGTTCTGGAAGTCGACCACGCTGCTGCTAGCGCTGGTCGTGGTGCTGCTGCTCGCCTACGGCGCGCATCATTGGCGGTAGGGATAGCTGGCCCTCTTCCCGTCATCCTGAGGAGCGCGGAGCGCGTCTCGAAGGATGAACGGCCCCGCTGGTGGCCGATTCATCCTTCGAGGCTCGCCCAGCGGCGCAAGTGCGCCGCAAGGCTCGCGCCTCAGGATGACGGGGAGGGAATGAGGATGACGGAGAGAGGGAAGGCGACTTCAGTGCGTCCCACCCGCCGCGATCGGATCCAGCCCGCTCTTCACCAGCGCGTCATGCGCATCCGGCGAGGCGAGGAAGCTGATCAGCGCCTTGCCGGCCTCACGCTCCTTTGCAACCGTCGCGATCCCGGCAGAAAACACCGTGATCTTCTGCAACGGCTCCGGCAGCGGACCGACGATGTCGATGCCGGCGACCGGCTTCAGCTCGGAGATCTGCTGCAGGCCGATCTCGGCCTCGCCTTTGGCCACGATCTCGCCGACCGGCGTCGCCGGGATCATCCGCGCCTTGTCCTTCATCTGATCGGCGATGCCGAGCTTTGCGAACATCTCGGTCGAGACATAGACGCCGCTGGCGCTGTCGGAATAGGCGACCGATTTTGCCGAAAGCAGCGCCTGCTTGACGGCGTCGGCCGAGCCGATGTCCGGCCTCGGTGCGCCGGCCTTCACCGCGATGCCGATCGGCGACTTCACGAGGTCGACGCGGCTGTCGGCCAGCACCTTGCCCTGCTTGATGAGATCGCCGAGCGCATAGCCGACCATGATCAGCACGTCGGCCGGCTCGCCGCGCTCCAGCCGCACCGGAATGGCGTTGGTCGTGGTGCCCATCGACGGCCCGAAGGCGGTCACCACCTTGTGCCCGGTCTTGCGTTCGAACTCCGGCACCAGCGCCTTGTAGGCCGCCGTCAGTCCGCCCGAGATCATGACATGGACTTCGGCGGCGGATGCGGCTGAGGTGAAGGCGAGGGCGCCGATGACGGCGAGCGTGAGGGCACGGAAGGCAGTGGGCGCGCGCATGGAGTTTCTCCCTGGACGATTCTTCGGAAGCGGGTCGTCGTGGCCGGGAGACTATAGCGCGAGTCGATGCGTGGCTAGCCGCCACCCGTCATTGCGAGGAGCATAGCGACGAAGCAATCCACCTTTCCGCCCATGTGGAACGATGGATTGCTTCGCTTCGCTCGCAATGACGGGGAAAGATCGTTGCCGATCCGTCACGAATTCACATGCACGAAGTCGCGCAGCAGCGGGTAGATCTCGTTGTTCCAGCGCTTGCCGGAAAACACGCCGTAATGGCCGACGCCAGCCTGCATGTGATGCACCTTGCGATAGGTGCGGACCCCGGTGCAGAGGTCTTGCGCGGCGAGCGTTTGGCCGATCGAGCAGATGTCGTCCTTCTCGCCTTCCACCGTCATCAACCCCATGCGCCGGATCGCCGCCGGATTCACCGGGCGGCCGCGATGCATCAGCATGCCCTGTGGCAACAGATGGTCCTGGAATACGTCGCGCACCGTCTCGATGTAAAACTCCGCCGGCAGGTCCATGACCGCGAAATATTCGTCGTAGAAGGTCTTGATCACCTCGGCCTTGGCGGTCTCGCCCTTGGCGAGATGGTGGGCCAGATCGATATGCTGCTTGATGTGCCGCTCCAGATTCATCGACACGAACGCCGTGAGCTGCACGAAGCCGGGATACACCTGGCGCAACGCGCCCTTGCACTGCATGGGCACGTAGTTGATCAGATTATCCTCGAACCATTTGATCGGCTTGCTCTTGGCGAATTCGTTCACCTTGGTCGGCTGGATCCTTGTGTCGATCGGCCCGGCCATCAGGGTGAGCGAGGCCGGCCGCGCCGGGTGATTGTCCTCCGACATGATCGTGGCGGCCGCCAGCGCCGACACCGAAGGCTGGCAGATCGCCACCATATGCGCGCGCGGGCCGAGCTGGCCGAGGAAGTCGATCAGATGGTCGGTGTAGTCCTCGAGCCCGAAGCGGCCCTCGCTGCGCGGGATGTCGCGCGGATTGTGCCAGTCGGTGATGTAGACGTCGTGGTCCTGCAGCAGCGTCTTGACGGTGCCGCGCAGCAGCGTGGCGAAATGCCCGGACATCGGCGCCACCAAGAGCAGCCGCGGCTGCTCCGGGCCGTCGACCTTCCTGAAATGCAGCAGCGAGCCGAACGGCGTGGCATAGGCGACCTCCTCGGTCACCTCTAACTCCCTGTTGCCGACCGTCACGCTGCCGATGCCATAAGGGGGCCGCGCGTAGGTCAGGCTGGAGCGCGAGATCAGCTCGAGCGCGGCCGCGAGCCGGCCATACATCCGGTCAGCGGCGCCCTGCGGCACCAGATTGAGGTATTTCAGCGCCGCTGCAGCCCCGGTCCGCCATGGCGCCGTGAGGTCCATGTGGTTCTGATAGGCTTGGTACATCATTGACATCATACGCATCCACCCGTGGCTTGGCTTGCCATGCAATATCGACGCCAGAGGCGGGCCGGCCGCCCGGCAAATTGGCACGTGGCTTGCTGCAAAAGCTGATAGCTCCGGGTGCGCGGCGGCTGAACCGGCGCGATATCCGGGAGCTGAGGACGCGTTCAGGCGTGAGGGACAGATATGGCGAAAGCGACACTCACCATCAGCAGCAAGAATTACTCCTCCTGGTCGCTGCGCGGCTGACTGCTGGCGAAATTCGCCGGGCTCGACTTCGAGGAGGTGGTCACCGCGCCCGACGACCCGTCGGCCCGCGCCGAGCTGCTGCTGCTGTCGTCCTCGATCCTGGTGCCCTGCCTGCGCCACGACGGCGCGACGGTCTGGGATACGCTCGCGATCGGCGAGTATCTCAACGAGATCATGCCGCATGCAGGGCTGTTGCCGGAAGACCGGATCCAGCGCGCGCATTGCCGCTCGATCTCGGGCGAAATCCATTCCGGCTTCACCACGCTGCGCTCTTCGCTGCCGGTCAATCTCAAGGGCCATTTCCCCGGCTTCAAGATCTGGTCGCGGGCGCAGGCCGACATCGACCGCGTCTGCACCATCTGGCGTGATTGTCTCGCCGCGTCGGGCGGGCCGTTCCTGTTCGGCGAACGCCGCACCATGGCGGACGCGATGTATGCGCCGGTCGTGACCCGCTTCATGACCTATGACGTCAAGCTCGAGCCTGCGCTTGCGGTGTATGCCAGCACCATCATGACGATGCCCGAGATGCAGGAATGGATCGAGGCCGCGAAGGCGGAGCCGGCCGACGTCGAGGAGCTCGAGGTCGAATATTAGGCAGCGCTCGCCTGGCCTGCCTGCATCGGCGGCTCAAGCACGAGGCAAGCCTTGCTCAATGGACGTGCCGTCGGCGTCGGGCACCGGCCATGCGCGACGGACGCGCGCGACAGCCACTGAGGCGCAAATTCGCGCCTCGCTCCAAATGCTTCCGCGGCGATATCAGCGCATGGCGAGACGGTTCGCCGCAGCCCAATCCGGCTGGCAAGGATTTCGCATGGCATGACCGAGCTGTGACCGCGACGATGCGACGCTGCCGAAAATTTGGACGCCGAGCCGCGCCGCGATCTCGCGAACACGAGAACCGTGGAGGCTTGAAATGAACCAGCACGCCGTCGTCAGCAAATTTTCCCACGTCAAACCCGGTGACACCGAGTTCAAGGGCGGAGGTCTGCGCGACTTCTTCCTGTATCGCGATCTCGGCATCGCCGACGCCACCAGCGGGCAGGTGATCTGCCATCTGGTCAAGGCCAATCCCGACATGCCGCCGGAGCAGGGCACCGGCTGGCACAAGCATCTGTGCGATTTTCAGATCGTCATCATGACCAAGGGCTGGGCGCGCTTCATGTACGAGGACAAGGAGACGCTGGTCGAGGCCGGCGACGTCATCCATCAGCGTCCCGGCATCACCCACTACCTGTTCGATTACTCGAAGGACATGGAATACCTCGAAATCGTCAGCCCCGCCGATTTCAAGACCGTGGACGTGCCGCCGGCGACCGAAGCGGTGCCGCCGATCACGCCGTGGAAATGATCGCCAAGCAGGACAGAGAGGAGGGATCGCAATGTCGTCTGCGGAGGAGTTAACCTTTGTTATCGGCCGCTGGCTGCGGCCGATCGTCATGCTTCTGTATGTGGTGCGCAGCCTCGGGCTGATGACCACATCTAGCCGTGAACAACGCAGTACGCTGCTCGATCAGTGATTCGGACGCGGTTCGTTCCACCCGCGTTCCAAATCTTAAGGCACGGTGCGCGCGCGTCGCGTTTTGAAACAGCGCGCGCCGATGCCGGCCTCAGGCCATGCCCGCCTGCTTCTCGCGCGGCTTCCGCCAGGCGATGACGTTGGCTTCCAGCGCGCCGCCGGTGGTGTCGTTGCGCCACTGGCCGTTGACGAAGCGGCAGGCGAACGGCAGCTGATACGTTCCGCTATGATCCTCACAAAGTACTTCCACGCGCTGTTCCGGCGCAGGTTCGCCATTGCCGTCGAATTGCGCCAACCGTTTTTCGCGCGTTGCCATGCGATCTGTCTCCACTGCCCAAGGTCGAGCCAAAAGGGATCGAACCAAACAAGTTCCGAAGGCCCCCGTCCCCACGAGTAGTCCCGTAATGGGTGAAGCACACCGCTTGAATGCGGTTTCAGTGTGGTATGTCTGCCTCGCTTTCAGCGTCGCGAGCACAAAACTGTGAATGACGCATTTGCCTGGAGACGCCGATGACTGCTCGTTTTGTTCTCGCCTTGCTGGCACCGCTCGCACTCGGCCTCGCCGGAACTGCGCATGCGCAGGACGTTCCCGGCATCGAGATCTGCACCGTCGAGAAAACCATGGAGCGGCGCACCAGCTGTCTGCAGAGCAATGTCGATTTCCTGCAGAAGACGATCAACAAGCTCACATCGGATCATCAGCAGAAGCTCGATGCCACCAACCGGCAGATCGTGAGCTTGCAGAGTTCGGTCGCGAACTTGCAGAAGCTCGTCACCGATCTGCAAACAGCGCAGGTCAAGCTGACCGAGGACCTGAAGAAGAAAGCCGACGCGCCGCCGGCGAAGGATGCCGCGCCCGCCGCGAAGGACGGGACGAAGTAGGAAATCGTCATTGCGAGCGAAGCGAAGCAATCCATTCCACGGCGCATGCGGAGAGATGGATTGCTTCGTCGCTTCAGCGCAAAATTGCTTTGCAATTTTGTCGCGAGCTCCTCGCAATGACGATGGAACGAGCCGGGCTCCTCACGCCACCCGATACTGCTCCATCACGTCGCGGTCCGGCTCGTAGCCGAGGCCGGGGCCCTGCGGCACGGCGACATGGCCGTTGGCGTCGACGTCGATGCGGTCGCCCCACAGGCAGGCGGGACGCTTCATGAAGAACACCTCGATCAGCCCCGCGTCGCGGATCGCCATCAGATGCAGCGTGGCGAGGAAGCCCGGCCCGAAATAGGGCGAGTGCGGAATCACCTGGACGCCGAACTCGTCGGCGAGGACGGCCACCCTCAGAAATTCGGTGATGCCGCCGACCTTGATCACGGAGGGCTGCGCGTGACTGACCGCGCCCGCGGTCATCATCTGGCGGAATTGATGCACGGTGCAGGCGTTCTCGCCGGCCGCGATATCGAGCCGGCCTTCTCTGCGCACCTCGGCGAGCGTCGCAAAATCCTCCGGCGGCCAGACCGGCTCCTCCAGGAACAGCGGCGCGGCCTGCTTGCAGTCGCGCGCGAACTGGATCGCCGCGGGTCCGTCCAGCGGGCAGTTCATGTCGACCATCAGCGGCACGCCGGGGCCGATCGCCTCGCGCGCGGCGGTGACCGCAGGCACGGTGGTCTCGTGCAGCTTGATCGCGGAATAGCCCAGCTTGATCGCCTTCTTGCATTCGGCGGCGATATGCGCGGGATTGCCGATCCGCATCAGGCTCGCATAGGCCGGGATCGTGCTGCGCTTCGCGCCGCCGATCAGTTGATGCAGCGGCACGCCCTTCACCTTGCCGGCGAGATCCCATAGCGCGATGTCGAGCGCCGAGATCGCAAACATCGTGATGCCGTAGCGGCCGAACAGATGCAGGTTGCGCTGGATCTGCTCCATCGCGGCGGGGATGCTGGCGGCGTCGGGCACCTCGAGGCCGCGGGCCTGCGGCGCGATCATCTCGGCCACCGCCGTGCAGCTCGTCTTCGGGCAGACATAGGCGAAGGCATCGCCCCAGCCGGTGAGGCCGGCGTCGGTCGAAACCTCGACCAGCACCATGTCGAGCGCCGAGATCGCGGAAGCTCCCTGGCGGAAGCTCGCGGGCCCGGCGTCATAGGGAATGCGGATATGGTGGGCGCGGACGTCGGTGATTTTCATTGTTGTTGTCCTTCCGATCGCAGGATGTGCCTGGAATTCGTGGTGGCCGGACACTTGAGCCTGAAGAACGGCGTCGCTTCGGCTGGTCTGGGTTCCGGCCATCGCAAATCTTGCTCGTAACGAGTCTTGCTTGCGACAAGTCTTGCTCGTGAATCATGTCGAAGACGTGGATGCCCGGCGCACGGCCGGGCATCACGAACCGCAAAGTTGTGGAGGAAAGCCCTCAACTGCTCTTCTCGCCGCTCATGATGGGGCCGAACCGCTCCCAGCTCTCGCCCTTGAAGCGCATCATCTGCAGCTGCTCGATCGGCGCATAGTCGTCCGGCCCGGTCCTGATCTTGGTGCCGGGCAGATAGATGCCGATCTCGAGGTTGAGGCTGGCCGCCTGCTTCATCAGATTCTCGCGGGTAAGATTGTCGCCGCACTGTCGCAACACCTGCTCGAGCCCCTTGGCGACACCATAGCCGAATACGGTCGCGGCGTCGTCGAGGTCGCCTTCGGGATACCACTTGGTCATGAAGGCGCGCCACTCGGTCATCGCCGGATCGTTCTTCCACTCGGTATCCTTGGGGTCCTTGAGATACGCCGTGGACAGCACGCCCTGGCTCGCTTCATAGCCAGCGGGCTTCATCACGCCGCCGATCGAGCCGGAGACGTTGGTCAGGAACTGCACCGGATGCCAGTCGAGCTCGGCGGCTTTCTTGATCGCCTGCGCCGCGAATTTCGGCGTTGCAATGTTGACGAAGATGTCGGGGTTGGCGCCCTTGATCTGCACGATCTGCGAATCCACCGTCGGTGACGAAGTCTCGTAGGAGGATTCGACGACGATCAGCTTCTTGGCCTGGTCGCCGAGCCCGTCATGCAGGCCGATCAGATAGTCCTTGCCGAAATCGTCGTTCTGATAGAGCACGCCGATGGTCTTGCCCGGATAGTTCTGCAGAATGTACTTGGCATAGATGCGCGCTTCGACCTGGTAGCTCGGCTGCCAGCCCATGGTCCACGGGAAGTTCTTCGGATCATTCCACTTGGCCGCGCCGGTGGAGACGAACAGCTGCGGCACCTTCTTGGCGTTCATGTATTTCTGGATCGCGGTGTTGCCCGGCGTGCCCAGCGGATTGAAGATCAGGAGCACCTCGTCGCTCTCGACCAGCTTGCGGGCCTGCTCGACCATTTTCGGCGGCGAGTAGGCGTCATCGTAGGAGATGAAGTTGACCTTGCGGCCGTTGATGCCGCCTTCGCTGTTGAGCTTGCTGAAATAGGCTGCTTCGGTCTTGCCGATCGTGGCGTAGGCGGACGCCGGACCGGAATAGGGCATGATGTTGCCGACCTTGATCTCGGTGTCGGTCGCGCCCGGATCGTATTTCTTCTGCGCGTTGGCGGCGCTGGCGACGGCGATCGTCAAAAGCCCCGCAAGCGCCGCTGATTTGACGCAGTTGGCATAGCTCAAGCGTTGGTGGTGCATCATTGTCCTCCCTGACATGCTGGCCGCGGCTCTTGCAGTCTTGATTATCGGGCAGCTTGATGAGCCGTCGGATCGATGCGTCGGCGAGTATGCACGATTGCAACATTGTTGCCAGCGACGGCTTTGCGGGTAAATTTCCGTGGAGCGGAACCACGGTTTCGCCGCCCGGGTAGCAAGGACTGTCAAATGCCGCGCGCGGCAGCCGTGCATGATGCCCAAGCTTTGCAGGAAAGCCGTCATCTATGAATCCAGCCCAGAAGGCGCTCTGGTACATCGAAAGCCATCTCGGCGCGCCGCTGACGCTCGACGAGATTGCCGCCGTTGCCGGCGTCTCGCGCTTCCATCTGGTGCGGGCGTTCGCGGAGGCGACCGGGTTCTCGGTGATGCGTTATGTGCGGGCCCGGCGGCTCAGCGAAGCCGCGCGCCAACTCGCGGCCGGTGCGCCCGATATTCTCAGCCTCGCGCTGGATGCGGATTACGGCTCCCACGAAGCATTCACCCGCGCGTTTCGCGACCATTTCGGCGTCACGCCCGAGACGGTGCGCGCGACAACGTGCCTGACGACACTCAATCTCCAGGAGCCGATCACCATGATCTCGACAGCTCTCGACCACATCGATCCGCCGCGCATCGCCACCGGGAAGGCGTTCCTCGTCGCCGGCATCGGCGAGCGTTACAACCACGGCAATGGCAGCGATGCCGGCATTCCGAACCAGTGGCAGGGCTTCCACCAGCAATGCGCGCATATCCCCCGTCAGGTCGGCAATGTCGCCTATGGCGTCTGCTGCAACGGCGATGATGCCGGCAATTTCGATTACATCGCCGGCGTCGAGGTTGCCGATTTCTCCGACCTGCCGCGCGAGTTCGCGCGCGTCCGGATTCCCGAGCAGAAATACGTCGTGTTCACCCACGCCGACCACATCTCGACCATCCGCCGCACCGTCAACACGATCTGGAATCGCTGGCTGCCGCAATCCGGCATGAAGGTCGCGGACGCGCCGAACTTCGAGCGCTACGACGAGAAGTTCGATGCGAGTACCGGCAATGGCGGGCTGGAGATCTGGGTGCCGGTGAAGGAGTAACGGGCACCAGTGCAGCAAACCCTGTCGTCCCTGCGAAAGCAGGGACCCATAACCACCGATGCTTGTTATTTGCGTGACGCTGGAATGACGAGTCCCGCCTAAAACTCTCGCCGCGGAGTATGGGTCCCTGCTTTCGCAGGGACGACACCGTCTTGTTGTTCGCGAGTGCCTAGATCAATGAGAGCGCGCCAGGCAGAACGCGACGACCTCTTCCAGCGCCGTCTTCATCGGCGAGGGCGGGAACAGCGCCAGCGCGTCGACCGCCATCGCGCCGTAGTGCTGGGCGCGGCTGATGGTGTCTTCGAGGGCGCGGTGCTTGGTCATCAGCCCGATCGCGTGATCGAGGTCGGCCGATCCGATCTCGCCACGCTCCAGCGCGCGGATCCAGAACTTGCGTTCGGTATCATTGCCGCGGCGGAAGGCGAGCACCACCGGGAGCGTGATCTTGCCCTCGCGGAAATCGTCGCCGACATTCTTGCCGAGTTTTGCGGATTTGCCGCCATAGTCGAGCACGTCGTCGACGAGCTGGAAGGCGATGCCGAGATTCATGCCGACCGAGCGGCACGCGGTCTGCTCGGCCTTCGGACGGTTGGCGATCACGGGGCCGACCTCGCAGGCGGCGGCGAACAGCTCCGCGGTCTTGCCGCGGATCACGGCGAGATATTCGTCCTCGGTGGTCGCGGTGTTCTTGGCGGCGGCAAGCTGCATCACCTCGCCCTCGGCGATGGTGGCGGCGGCGGCGGAGAGGATGTCGAGTGCGCGGAGCGAGCCGACCTCGACCATCATCCGGAACGCCTGGCCGAGCAGGAAGTCGCCGACCAGCACGCTGGCCTCGTTGCCCCACAGCATCCGCGCGGACAATTTGCCGCGGCGCAGCTCGCTCTCGTCGACCACGTCGTCATGCAGCAGGGTCGCGGTGTGCATGAACTCGACCGCGGCGGCGAGCTTGATATGGCCGTCGCCGGAATAGTCCGCGAGCTGGGCCATTGCCAGCGTCAGCATCGGGCGCAACCGCTTGCCCCCGGAGGAGATCAGGTGATTGGCGACCTCGGGGATCATGGTGACCTCGGAGCCGGTCCGCGAAAGGATCGTCGCGTTGACGCGCTCCATGTCGGCGGCGAGAAGTCCCACCAGCCCGTCGATCGAAGCATTGGACGGGCTTTCGAAGGGTACAATAACCGCCACGCTGGTCTCCAATTTTGCCGAATACGCACTATGCTCAGCTATAACAATAGAAACTGAGCGGTGCAGCGGCAAGGCCATCAAGTTATTGACATGTGGCGCAAGTGCCGCACTGCCGGGGCGACAGGAGAGCGTATTTTGCGGGAATTGGTACGGACCAATGACATGGTGCTGGTCTCCGCCATCGGCGCGCTGCTCGACAGCGCTAACATCCATCATCTGGTGCTGGACCAGAACATGAGCATCATCGAGGGCTCGCTCGGCGTCTTGCCGCGGCGGATCCTGGTGCATGAGGACGACAACCACGAGGCCCGTCAGCTCCTGACCGATGCCGGCCTCGGCCACGAATTGCGGGCCGATGACTAGAGCGTTTTCGAGCAAAGTGGGCCCCGGTTCGCGTGAAGAAAACGCGTCAAAAAGCGAGTCTGCGGCCGCCGGGATCACCGAAGACGGATTTCTCGGTGGCCAATTGCGCCTGCGGCAACCCCGCAGCGGCCACCGCGCCGGCCATGACGCGATCCTGCTCGCCGCGGCGACGCCGGCTCGATCAGGCGACCGCGTCGTCGATCTCGGCTCCGGCGTCGGCGCGGCCGGGCTGGCGGTGGCGCGGCGGGTGAGGGGGATCGATCTCGTCCTGGTCGAAATCGACCCGGCCCTGGCCGAGCTTGCGCGGAATAATGCCGCCACCAACGCGATCATGGCGAAGGTGATCGTGCTTGATGTCGAAGCCGGCGCCGCAGCCTTCGATGATGCCGGCCTCGGGCCGGATAGCGCCGACGTCGTGCTGATGAACCCGCCGTTCAACGATCCGTCGCGGCACCGCGCCTCGCCGGACGGTGTGCGCGAGCGCGCCCATGTCGCGACCGCGACCACGCTGGCCGGCTGGGTTCACGCGGCGCGGCGAATTCTCAAGTCGAACGGGCAGCTTGCGCTGATCTGGCGGGCCGACGGCATTGCCGAGGTGCTGGCCGCGCTGGACCGCGGTTTTGGCAGCCTCGAGATCCTGCCGGTTCACGGCGACGGGACGTCGCCGGCGATCCGAATCCTGGTGCGGGCGACCAAGGGCGGCCGGGCGCCGACGCGGCTGCATGCCGCACTGCTGCTCAATGAAGAGTCAGGCGTGCCCAACAAATGGGTGCAGGAGATTCTGGCCGGGAAGGGGGATTTGCCGCTGGCGCGGCGCTAAAAAGATCATGCTCGAACAAGAAGCCAAGGCGCGATGGCATTGCGCTTTAGCGGGCAGGCATGCTGCCCACATCGTCGGAGGCACTAAATCACTGCGAAGCCGTTTCCGACTGGCGGTCCGGCGTGGACGTGAAGTGGATCGCCGCCAGGAGTGTACCGATCAGCAAAATCAGCAGATAGATTTTCATGAGTCCCTCTCCGCCCGCGCATTGCAGCCCCAATGACAAAATGCAAAACGCGTTCCACGGATTCCAATGACAGTGGCGTGATAAAAAGTGGTTAATTCGAGGTAACGGCATGAGTGAACAAATAAGTGATCACGCTGGACGTTCGGGACTGCTCGAACGCGTGCAGGCAGTGTTGCCGGCGCGCTTCAGGCGCGGCGCGGCCGTCGTGCCGGTGGTGCGGCTGGCAGGCGTGATCGGCGCGGTGACGCCGTTGCGGCCCGGCATGACACTCTCCGGCGTCGCCAAGATGCTGGAGCGCGCCTTTGGCACGCGGAATGCCAAGGCGGTGGCGCTGGTGATCAATTCGCCGGGCGGCTCGCCGGTGCAGTCACGGCAGATCTATCTGCGCATCCGGCAACTCTCCGCCGAGAAGAAGCTGCCGGTGCTGGTGTTCGTGGAGGACGTCGCGGCCTCCGGCGGCTACATGATCGCCTGCGCGGGCGACGAGATCTATTGCGACCCGTCCTCGATCCTGGGCTCGATCGGCGTGGTCGGCGGCAGCTTTGGCCTGGAGGGGCTGATCAAGAAGATCGGGGTCGAGCGCCGGCTCTATACGGCGGGTAGCCACAAGGCGATGCTCGATCCGTTCCTTCCCGAGAACCCCGACGACGTCGCCCGGCTGAAGGCGATCCAGCGCGAGATCCATGCGATCTTCATCACGCTGGTGAAGCAGAGCCGCGGCAGCCGCCTCAAGGGCGCCGACGACATGCTGTTCACCGGTGAATACTGGGCCGGCGATACCGCGATCGGTCTCGGGCTCGCCGACGGCATCGGCGACATCCGCTCCACGCTGCGGGCCCGCTATGGCGACAAGGTGCTGACCCCGGTGATTGCGCCGGCCAGCGGCTTGCTGTCCGGCCTGCTCGGCCGGCGGGCGCCGGGGGCAGGGTCGCTGGCGGCGCTGGACGGGCTGGCCGCGCTGCCGGACGAGGTGATCTCGGCGCTGGAAACCCGGGCGATTTGGGCCAGATTCGGGCTGTGAACACAGGGATGTGAGCGCGCCATTTAGCCCCAAAACCGCGATTGCGGCGCAGGCCGCCTTGCGCGAGAATGCCTGTCATTGGGGGCCTGACAGACGTGAACGACAAGGATCGACCGATGCCGCCGCTGATTGCATTCGCAGGCGTCTTGGGAAGCCTGGCCGTGGTCCGCTGGGCGTACAAGACGGCCGTCCGGATCAACCAGGAACTCGAAGAGGCGCGATTGTCCCGCGTGGCCGAGGCCACCCGCGCGGGCGAAATCAAGACCCTGCGCCGCGACCCCGTGACCGGGGCCTATCGCCCGGGCTAACCAGCTCTAAAATCCGCAAAATGGCGGTGCCGGATTTTCCGGCATCGCCTTGATTCCATTGGCTGCCGCCGATACGGTCCCGCGCGCCTCACACCCCCTCGCGAGATCGATTCCAACGATGGACGCCCTGCCTGACCACATGCGCCCGGAACGTTCGTTCCAGGGCTTCATCCTGGCCCTCCAGCGGTTCTGGGCGGAGCAGGGTTGCGTCATCCTGCAGCCCTACGACATGGAAATGGGCGCCGGCACCTTCCATCCCGCGACCACGTTGCGCGCGCTGGGGCCCAAGCCCTGGAACGCAGCCTATGTGCAGCCCTCGCGGCGGCCCAAGGACGGCCGCTACGGCGAAAACCCCAACCGCCTCCAGCACTACTACCAGTTCCAGGTGATCATGAAGCCGTCGCCGCCGAACCTTCAGGACCTGTACCTGAAGTCGCTGGCCGCGATCGGGATCGACGCCGCCGTCCATGACATCCGCTTCGTCGAGGACGACTGGGAAAGCCCGACGCTCGGCGCCTGGGGCCTCGGCTGGGAATGCTGGTGCGACGGCATGGAGGTGTCGCAGTTCACCTACTTCCAGCAGGTCGCCGGCGTCGAATGCGCGCCGGTCGCGGGCGAGCTTACTTACGGACTCGAGCGGCTCGCGATGTATGTGCAGGGCGTCGACCGCGTCTACGACCTCAACTTCAACGGCCGCGAGGGCGCCGAGAAGGTGACCTATGGCGATGTTTTCCTGCAGGCCGAGCAGGAATATTCGCGACACAATTTCGAGCACGCCGACACCGCGATGCTGTTCGAGCAGTTCAGGATGGCCGAGGACGCCTGCCGCAAATATCTCGCCGCCGGCTGGCGTGAGGGTGGGAATCAAAAGGAACATCTGATGGCCTTGCCGGCCTACGACCAGTGCATCAAGGCGAGCCACGTGTTCAACCTGCTCGACGCCCGCGGCGTCATCTCGGTGACGGAGCGGCAGAGCTACATCGCCCGCGTGCGCGACCTGGCGAAGGCCTGCGGCGAGGCATGGATCCACACTGAAACGGGCAGGGCGGTCTGATGCCCGATCTTCTCCTCGAACTGTTCTCCGAAGAAATTCCCGCGCGCATGCAGGCGAAAGCGGCCGACGATCTGCGCCGCATGGTGACCGACAAGCTGGTCGCTGAAGGCCTGGTGTATGAGGGCGCCAAGGCGTTCGCGACCCCGCGCCGTCTTGCGCTCACCGTGCACGGCATCCCCGCGCGCCAGCCCGACCTGAAGACCGAACGTCGCGGCCCGAAGATCGGCGCCCCCGATGCGGCGGTGCAGGGCTTTCTGAAAGCGACCGGTCTCACGTCGCTGGAAGAGGCAAAGATCCAGAAAGACGCGAAGGGCGACTTCTACATCGCGCTGATCGAAAAGCCCGGCCGCACCGCGATCGACGTGATCGCGGAAATGCTGCCGGTGATCATCCGGACCTTCCCCTGGCCGAAATCGATGCGCTGGGGTGCGCGCTCGGCGAAATCAGGCTCGCTCACCTGGGTGCGCCCGCTGCACGCCATCACCGCGACCTTCGGTCTGGAGACCGAGGAGCCCGACATCGTCAAGTTCTCCGTCGACGGCATCGAGGCCGGGCAGACCACCTATGGCCATCGCTTCATGGCGCCGGGTGCGATCTCCGTGCGCCGCTTCGAGGATTACGAGGCCAAGCTGAAGGCCGCGAAGGTGATCCTCGATCCGCAGGCGCGCAAGGACATCATCCTCGAGGACGCCAAGGAGCTGGCGTTCGCGCAGGGCCTCGAACTGGTCGAGGATCAGGTACTGGTTGACGAGGTTTCGGGCCTCGTCGAATGGCCGGTCGTGATGATGGGATCGTTCGAGGAGCAATACCTGTCGATCCCCGACGAAGTGATCCGCGCCACCATCCGCAACAACCAGAAGTGCTTCGTGGTCAGGGATCCCAAGACGGGCAAGCTGACCAACAAGTTCGTGCTGACCGCCAATATCGAGGCGCCCGACGGCGGCAAGACCATCGTCGCCGGCAACGAGCGCGTGATCCGTCCGCGGCTGTCCGACGCAAAATTCTTCTACGAGACCGATCTGAAGACCAAGCTGGAAGACCGGCTGCCGAAGTTCGAGCAGATCGTGTTCCACGAGAAGCTCGGCACCCAGGCGGAGCGCATCAAGCGGATCGAGCGGCTCGCCGCCGAGATCGCGCCGCTGGTCGGCGCCGACGTCGCGAAGACCAGGCGCGCCGCGCGCCTCGCGAAGGCCGATTTGCTGACCGAAGTGGTCGGCGAATTCCCGGAGTTGCAGGGCCTGATGGGCAAGTACTACGCGCTGGCGCAGGGCGAGGATGCGTCGGTCGCCGCCGCGAGCGAGGACCACTGGAAGCCGCAGGGGCCGACCGATCGCGTGCCGACCGATCCGGTCAGCGTAGCGGTCGCGCTGGCGGACAAGCTGGACACGCTCGCCGGATTCTGGGCGATCGATGAGAAGCCGACGGGTTCGAAGGACCCGTTCGCGCTGCGCCGGGCAGCGCTCGGCGCGATCAGGCTGATCGTCGAGAATACGCTGCGCCTGCCGATCCTGAAGACGGCCAAATCCGCGTTGCTCGGATTGTCGCTCAAGGCCGATGCCGAAACGCTGCCGAACGATCTGCTAGCCTTCTTTGCCGACCGCCTGAAGGTCCAGCTGCGCGATCAGGGCGCGCGCCACGATCTCGTCGATGCCGTGTTCTCGCTTGGTGGCCAGGACGATCTGCTGCTCGTCGTCCGGCGCGTCGAGGCGCTCGGCAAATTCCTCGACAGCGACGACGGCAAAAACCTGCTCGCTGGCACGAAACGCGCCAGCAACATTCTCGCGATCGAGGAGAAGAGGGACAAGCGGACCTTCGACGGCGCGCCTGACGCCGCGCTCTACACGCTCGACGAAGAGAAGACGCTCGCCAAGGCGATCGACCAGGTGAAGGCCGAGGCCTCCGCCGCCGTCGCCAAGGAAGACTTCGCCGGCGCGATGAGCGCGATGGCCAAGCTGCGTCCGGCGGTCGATGCGTTCTTCGACAAGGTCAAGGTCAACGACGACGATCCGAAGGTGCGCGAAAACCGCCTGAAACTGCTCAACGAGATCCGCGCGGCGACGCGTGCGGTGGCGGATTTCTCCAGGATCGAGGGCTGATCGATGGACCGCGCGACGCTCGCCGCTTACGACAAGGATGCGGCGGCGTTTGCGCAGGACTGGCACGACCAGCCGGCCCCGGTCGATCTGCACGACATCGTCACGCGTTTCTTCATCAAGGGCGGCGCGACGGCCGATATCGGCTGCGGCAGCGGCCGCGAGGTGGCTTGGCTCAATGCCAACGGCTTTCCGGCCGAAGGCTTCGACGCCTCCCGGGGCCTGCTCGCGGAAGCCCGCGCCCGCTATCCGGCGCTGCGCTTTGCCCGCGCCGAACTGCCCGATTTGTCGGGCATCGCGGCCGGCAGCTTCGACAATGTGCTGTGCGAGACTGTGATCATGCATCTCGATCACGCGCTGATCGCGCCGTCGGTCCGTCGCATGTTCGAGCTCGTGAAGCCCGGCGGCATCTTCCATGTGAGCTGGCGCGTCACTGCAGGTGATGATGCGCGCGATGCGCATGGCCGGCTCTACGCGGCGTTCGATACCGCGCTGGTGCGGTCCGAGCTGGCGGCGGCCGAGCTGCTGCTCGACGCGGAGGTCGTCAGTGCCTCGTCCGGCAAGGTCATTCACCGGCTGGTCGCCGGCAAGGGCAGGCGATGATGGCGCGGCTCGCGACATGCGCCTGCGGACAGCTCCGCGTCACCTGTCAGGGCGAGCCCCTCAAAGTATCGCTGTGTCATTGCCTGGAGTGTCAGAAGCGAACCGGCAGCACCTATGGCGTCGCGGCGTTCTTTCCGCGCGCTGACGTCGAGCCGCAGGGCGAGGCGCGCGAATACAGCCGCATCGGCGGCAGTGGATCTGCCGTGGTGTTTCATTTCTGCCCGAATTGCGGATCGTCGGTCTATTGGGAGCCCGGTCGCGCGCCGGACCTGATCGGCGTTGCGGTCGGCGCCTTCGCGGACCCGGATTTTCCCGCACCGTCGCAATCGGTCTTCACGCAGCGCCGCCACGCCTGGGTCGTCGACAAATAGACCACCGCCGCAGCGATCTGCGTCGCGCTGGAAATATTTCGACACAATTTGCAATTTGTTAACCATGCCCTGCGAAGGTCCTGACGAAGCAACGATTTCTTAAGACATCGCCCCTCGCGCCAATGCAGGGACCGCCCGATGACCTCGATCGGCACCACGCCCAATCCCTACGCCCAATATGGTTCGGCCTATGCGCGGGCAGCAGCGACGCCCTCGCTGGCGGCGACCTTGTCGGGCGATGGCACCGCCGGCGATCCGTCGGCGTCCTCGACATCAAACGCTGCGACCAACCTCACGCTGTCGGACGCCGCCCGCGCGCAGCTCGCCAAGGCGCCGCTGCCGGATTTTGCCGCCGTCACCAGCGATGCGCGGATCACGCTCGACCGGCTCTACACGGTCGCCGGCGTCAAGGCACCGATCGTCGACGGCAAGACCACCATCGATCTCTCGACGCTGGACCGTCGCTCGCTGTTTGCGATCTCGACCAACAACGGCGGCAAGTTCACCCCGGACGAGCAGGCGGTTGCGGCCACCGAGCTGAAGCAGCGCTTCGACAAGGCGATGGAGCCGTCGCTGGCGACCACGCGCCTGACCGGCGACTACAGCGTCAGCTACAAGGCCGCGCTCGATTATCTCGATGGTGCGAGCGATGAGGAGAAGGCCACCGCAACCTGGGCCAGCCAGCGCGCCGCGGTGCTGAAGGGCTATCAGGCGACGCAGCAGGATCCCAACACGGCGCCATCTGGAATTTCCAGCGATCCGATCGCGGCCGCACTGGCGGGGACGGCGCCTCCCACGAAGAGCACGACGCGCGACTTCAGCAGCATCGCCAGCGACGTGCGCGCCTTCCTCGATCGGCAGAAGAGCGAGGCGACAAAGAGCGGCAAGGAACTGGTCTACGATTCCCGCCGCAAGACCGGACAACTCGCCGACCTGTCCTCGCTCGACAACCGCTCGCTCTCGGCGATCTCGCTGAACCAGGACAAGAAGTTCTCCACCGAGGAGATCTTCGCGGCCAAGCAGGAACTCAACACGCGGACGCGTCTCGCCGTGCTCGACGCGCTGAAGCAGAGCCAGACCGCCGGCGATCCGCGCCAGTTCAGCCTCGGCATCCTCAAGCAATACTCCTCGATGAGCGCCGAGGAGCGCCAGGCAGCCAACTGGACGCAGGATTTCCAGGACGCCGCGATCAAGAGCTACAAGTCGACCTCGACGTTGCTCTCGATCCTCAAATCGTAACCCACTCGACACTGAAGCGAAGCGCGCAGCGGGTTGCGTGAAGAACGTGAAGAAGGCGCGTCAAGACTAGGCGCTGGAATTCCTCACAACACGACGGAAGAGCCCCGCCCGGAGGGGAGACCGGACGGGGCTTTCTGGTCCGGTCGATCCTCGCGCACATCCGCTTGCGCGGCGCCCGGACTGTCGTTCAGGCGATCGTGCTGACGTTGATCTAGTCGACCACCTGAACGATCCGTCGCGAACGCGGCTCGACCAGAACGGTCTCACCGTTCACGACGGTGTAACGATAGGGCGTCGCGCCGAACCGCTGCGGCACGTCGTAAGTGGTCACGCCGGCGTCCGGCAGCACGGTGCCGACCACGATGCGATCCGGAACCGTGTAGTTCGGCACGCGCTCGCGCACGATGTACTCGCGGAAGGCCGGACGCTGCTCGACAGTAATGCCTTCGTCATCATCGACTGCAACCGGCGGGCCACCGCGGACGACGCCAACGGTCTGGGCCTGTGCGGCAACAGCCGGCACCGTGATCGCAGCAGCAACCGCTGCAACGGCAAATATTCTGTTTCGCATGGCTCGCTCCATTCTTTTTCGATGCGCGCCGGCCTTCGCCGATGCGCACGGCGAGCCAATGCATCGGCTGCGGTGATGTTCCGGAAAACCGCCGCCATATACGCGGCAATTTGGAGCAATTTTCGTGAGTTGCGGGAACTCGCAGGCCGCGCGGGCGTCTTGATGTGGGACCCCCCCTCAGCGGATAAACTGCCGCTCGATTCGCTCTTCCAAGAACCCCCGGAGAAAACTTCAATGACCATCACCGCTGGGCATCTGCCTGCTATCGTGGCTCTGATCGCAGGCGTCCTGATCCTGATCATGCCGCGGCTCCTCAATTACATCGTCGCGATCTATCTGATCTTCGTCGGGCTCGTGGGGATGGGTCTGCTGCGCTGGCTGCACCTCTGACGGGAAAGCGGGGTTTCGCGGCTTGCGCGGAACCCCTCAAAATGGTGTAAGGCGCGCATCTTCGACCCCTCTTTTCGGATTGTTGTCTGACATGGCCAAAGCCGTCGCGAAGTCCAAGAAAACTGCCGAGAAAACAGCAGCGAAATCAAAGCCCTCCGCCGCAGCCCGCAAGGCCGCCCCGGCGCGCAAGGCGCTGAAGAAGAGCGCCCCGAAGGCGGCGCCGAAAGCCGCTCCCAAATCGGCTGCAAAGCCGGCCGCAAAGCCCGCCGGCAGGGCGCCGGCGAAGGCCGTTGCGAAGAAGGCGGCCCCGGCTGCGATCAAGGCCGGCAAGTGGGTCTATACGTTCGGCGACGGCAAGGCCGAGGGCCAGGCGACCTTGCGCAATCTGCTCGGCGGCAAGGGCGCCAACCTCGCGGAAATGGCCAATCTCGGCCTGCCGGTGCCGCCCGGCTTCACCATTCCGACGTCGGTCTGCACCTATTTCTACGAACACGACAAGACGTATCCGAAGGAATTGAAAGCACAGGTTGAGAAGGCGCTCGACTATGTCGGCAAGCTGACCGGCAAGACGTTCGGCGACGCCAAGAACCCGCTGCTGGTCTCGGTCCGCTCGGGGGCGCGCGCCTCGATGCCGGGCATGATGGACACCGTCCTCAACCTCGGCCTCAACGACCGCACCGTCGAGGCGCTCGCCGAACTCTCCGGCGACCGCCGCTTCGCCTATGACAGCTATCGCCGCTTCATCACGATGTATTCGGACGTCGTGCTCGGCTTCGAGCATCATCACTTCGAGGACATCCTCGACACCTTCAAGGACGGCCAGGGCTATTCGCTCGACACCGACCTCACCGGCGACGACTGGGTCGAGCTGGTCGGCAAGTACAAGGAGGCGGTCGCCAAGGAGACCGGCCACGACTTCCCGCAGGATCCGCACGATCAGCTGTGGGGCGCGATCGGCGCGGTGTTCTCATCCTGGATGAACGCGCGCGCGGTGACCTATCGCAAGCTGCACGACATTCCGGAATCCTGGGGCACCGCCGTCAACGTGCAGGCGATGGTGTTCGGCAACATGGGCGAGACCTCGGCCACCGGCGTCGCGTTCACCCGCAACCCCTCGACCGGCGAAAGCAAGCTCTACGGCGAGTTCCTCATCAACGCGCAGGGCGAGGACGTCGTCGCCGGCATCCGCACGCCGCAGGACATCACCGAGGAAGCGCGCCAGGAATCCGGCTCAGACAAGCTGTCGATGGAAGCCGCGATGCCGGCCGCGTTCAAGGAGCTGACGCGGATCTACACGCTGCTCGAGAAGCATTACCGCGACATGCAGGACATGGAGTTCACGGTCGAGCAGGGCAAGCTGTGGATGCTGCAGACCCGCGGCGGCAAGCGCACCGCGAAGGCGGCGCTGCGCATCGCGGTCGAACTCGCCAATGAAGGGCTGATCTCGCGCAAGGACGCGGTGACGCGGATCGATCCGGCCTCGCTCGACCAACTGCTGCACCCGACCATCGATCCGGCCGCCAAGCGCGACGTGATCGCGACCGGCCTGCCGGCGTCGCCTGGTGCTGCCTCGGGCGAGATCGTGTTCTCGTCGGACGAAGCGGCTAAGCTGCAGGCCGACGGACGCAAGGTCATCCTGGTCCGCATCGAGACCAGCCCGGAAGACATCCACGGCATGCACGCCGCGGAAGGCATCCTCACCACCCGCGGCGGCATGACCTCGCACGCGGCGGTGGTCGCGCGCGGCATGGGCAAGCCCTGCGTCTCCGGCTGCGGCACCATCCGCGTCGATTACGGCCGCGGCACCATGAGCGTGGGCTCGCGCACCTTCAAGACCGGCGACGTCATCACCATCGACGGCTCGGTCGGCCAGGTGCTGGCCGGCCGCATGCCGATGATCGAGCCGGAGCTGTCCGGCGAGTTCGGCACGCTGATGGGCTGGGCCGACGAGGTCCGCAAGCTCGGCGTCCGCGTCAACGGCGATACGCCCGATGACGCGCGCACCGCGGTGAAGTTCGGCGCCGAAGGCATCGGCCTCTGCCGCACCGAGCACATGTTCTTCGAGGAGACCCGCATCCGCACGGTGCGCGAGATGATCCTCTCCGAGGACGAGCAGTCGCGCCGCGCCGCGCTGTCGAAGCTGTTGCCGATGCAGCGCGCCGACTTCGTCGAGCTGTTCGAGATCATGCAGGGCCTGCCCGTCACGATCCGCTTGCTCGATCCGCCGCTGCACGAGTTCCTGCCGCACACCCAGGCCGAGATCGAGGAAGTGGCGCGCGCCATGAACACCGATCCGCGCAAGCTCGCCGACCGCGCCCGCGAACTCTCCGAGTTCAACCCGATGCTCGGTTTCCGCGGCTGTCGTCTCGCTATCGCCTACCCGGAGATCGCCGAGATGCAGGCGCGTGCGATCTTCGAGGCTGCCGTCGAAGCCGGCAAGCGCACCGGCAAGCCGGTCGGTCTCGAGGTGATGGTGCCGCTGATCGCGACCAAGGCCGAGTTCGATCTGGTCAAGGCGCGGATCGATGCGACAGCCAACGCGGTGATGAAGGAAACCGGCGTCAAGCTGAGCTACCAGGTCGGCACCATGATCGAGCTGCCGCGCGCCTGCCTGATGGCGGGCGAGGTGGCCGAGACCGCGGAGTTCTTCTCCTTCGGCACCAATGATCTGACGCAGACCACCTACGGCATCAGCCGCGACGACGCCGCGAGCTTCCTCGGCACCTATGTCGCCAAGGGCATCCTCGAGATCGATCCGTTCATCTCGGTCGATCGCGACGGCGTCGGCGAACTCGTCAGGATCGGCGTCACCCGCGGCCGCAAGACGCGTCCGAACCTCAAGGTCGGCATCTGCGGCGAGCACGGCGGCGATCCCGCGTCGGTCGCGTTCTGCCACGAGGTCGGGCTCGATTACGTCTCGTGCTCGCCCTATCGCGTGCCGATCGCGCGTCTCGCCGCAGCGCAGGCCGCGCTCGGCAAGGAGATCGCCAGCCAGGCTTGAGCGATCTTACAGTTTAGAGAGTGCGATGGCCGGGACCAAGTCCCGGCCATTTTTGTTTGCTGACGCAGCCCGCAAATAGCGTCATTGCGAGCCAACGGGTCGGCGAACGCGCGCCCGATGACAGGCTCCGCGAAGCAATCCATGTTTCCACTTGCCGAGCCATGGATTGCTTCCGCCTTCGCCAAGGCTTCGGCGGACAAGTCGTCGCTGTCGCTCCTCGCAATGACGGCGGGTGGCTACCGTGCCTGCAGCACTTTGTTCACCATCTCCGTTGACCTGTTGTTTACGACTTTCATGCGCCGCGCGTTTACCAAGGCGCGCAATGCAACATGCGAAACGTGCGCGATCGCTTGAGTGTAGCGCGCGAGCAACGCCGATTAACTCCACAGCAACCTAAACGGTTTAGCAACGAGAAAGGTCGAATTGCGCGGATGTACCGCGTTCGATTGCACTCAGTAAGCGTTGCGTGAGCGTACGAT
Source organism: Bradyrhizobium sp. BRP56 (assembly GCF_020194035.1). Taxonomy (NCBI): domain Bacteria; kingdom Pseudomonadati; phylum Pseudomonadota; class Alphaproteobacteria; order Hyphomicrobiales; family Nitrobacteraceae; genus Bradyrhizobium; species Bradyrhizobium sp. BRP56. Next base: position 15,927 of record NZ_JADYVV010000020.1, on the reverse strand, counting down.
GTTTGTGTCGCGTAACCAGCCGAGGGGCGCACGTCTTGCGCTCTTCGGCCTCGGTCTTGGCATCTTCGCACTGATGCCGACCGAGATCGGATATCAGGATATTGCCTCGCTCCTGGCCCGGCAGCCCGGCGTCGCCGAGCGCTGGCAGAAGCGCGTCTTCGCCTCCGCCGTCGGCTCCATCCAGGTCGCGACCTACAGCTTCGGCCGTCCGATCGGCACGTCCGCGCCGCAAGCGCCGCAAATCCTGCTCGCGAGACTGGACAGTTCGAACCTCGATATCACCGGAACGGTGACGCGCAATCCGATCACGGCCCCGCCGCCGCGCTATCAAGCATCCGATTTTCCCAAGGTCGATCGCACCATGAAGGGCGATCGCCTCGTCGTCCGGCGGCCCGATCAGGTCGAACCTGCGGAGCCTGCAAATACGGCGCCGGCGAACGAGGATCCGGCGACATCGAATTCGTCGGTCAAGGGCATGAAGACCGCGACCGCACCGGCCGATGGCGCGCCGCTCGATCCTGAATTGCAGGAGGCGCTGCGCGCGCCGCCCTTGCCGCAATATGCCAAGCCGTCGCCGCAGCAGAACGACGTGTCGCTCTCGCTCGAGGCCAGCCCGCTCGACGATCTGAAGCCCGCGCCCGCGAAGCCGGTAGCTGCGCCCGCCGATGCGGCGCGCGAGCGTGACCCGTTCGCATTCCAGACCGCCAGCCTGTTCTTCGGCTCGTCGCTCGGCACGCCGGAGAACCTCGAGCGCTGGCAGCCCGGCGAGGCGCCGGTTGTTGTGATGCCGGTAGCAACGCCCGATCCCGACATGAAGGTGATGGCGTCATTGCCGGTCGATGCCGACGGTCCGGTCAAGGCCGGCGAGATGGGCGAGAGCATCGCGCCGAAGGGCGAGGTCAATGCCGACGATCAGCACACCAAGACGCCGGCGGAGCGGCTCGGCCTGTTCGACGAGAAGTCGCGCGCCAAGTCGGAGAAGTGCCTCGCCGAGGCGGTCTATTTCGAAGCCCGCGGCGAAGCGGTGCGTGGCCAGATCGCGGTCGCCCAGGTGGTGCTGAACCGCGCCTTCTCCGGCAAATATCCGGAGACGGTGTGCGGCGTGGTCTACCAGAACAAGAATCGCCATTACGCCTGTCAGTTCACGTTCGCCTGCGACAACGTCCCCGACGTCGTCCGCGAGCCCGACATGTGGGATCGCGCCAGGAAGATCGCGAAGGCGATGCTCGACGGCGAATTGTGGCTGCCGGAAGTCGACCGCTCGACCCACTACCACGCCTATTGGGTGCGGCCGTCCTGGGTCAGCGAGATGAAGAAGATGTACAAGTTCGGCGTCCATACCTTCTATCGCCCGCGCGCCTGGGGCGACGGCAGCGACGCGCCGAGCTGGGGCAACCCGGCCGAGACCGCCAAGATCTCGGCGCAACTTGCCGAGGCCGCCCAGAGCTCGGCCGAGCAGGCCAGCGCCAGGCGCTAGCTGTCAACCTAACCTCCCCTTGAAAAGGGGAGGTCGCTTTGCTCGTCAGAGCAAAGCGGGTGGGGATCTGGTCCCTCCACGCGCAGCGATGCTTGTGGCTGACCCCCATCCCGACCTTCCCCCTTTGAGGGGGAAGGAGAAGACAACGTTCCCCGCCATTCGGCCTGAGCCGTCGCGATATTCGGGGCAGACGCGTCGCAACCTCACGACGTCGTTCCGGGATGGCCCGCAGAGCGTGCCCCGGAATGACGGTCATCATCCTCTCCGATTCTGCAGAGCAGCCCTGCAGGCGAATATTTTTCTCCGGCCCCTCTTGGGGTTTTCATGCACCTGCATTAACTCCCCGTAACGTTCGGCGGGGCGGCCCCCCGCGCAGCAGTTGCGGGGGAAGACAAGATGGCTGTTACCACAGGGGATCTTCGACCGACGTCGGGCACGTGGCGCACGCCGCTTGTCGTCATCGTCTGTGGCTGCGCGATTGCGCTGCTGAGCTTCGGCCCGCGCTCCAGCCTCGGCTTCTTCGTGCAGCCGATGAGCCATGAATTCACCTGGGGCCGCGACGTGTTCGGCCTCGCGCTGGCGCTGCAGAACCTGCTGTGGGGGCTCGGCCAGCCGATCGCCGGCGCAATTGCCGACCGCTTCGGGCTGCTGCGTGTGATGGTCGTCGGCGCACTGCTTTATGCCGTGGGCCTGCTCCTGATGCGTTACTCGGCGACGCCGCTCTCGCTCAACCTTGGCGCCGGCGTCTTGATCGGCTTCGGCCTGTCGGGCTCCTCGTTCAACCTGGTGCTGTCGGCGTTCAGCAAGCTGCTGCCGCCCGCGCAGCGCGGCATTGCGCTCGGCGCCGGCACCGCCGCGGGCTCGTTCGGCCAATTCCTGTTCGCGCCGTTCGGCGTCGCGATGATCGACAATTTCGGCTGGCAGACCGCGCTGCTGGTGTTCGGCGCGCTGATGCTGCTGATCCTGCCGCTGTCGCTGGCGCTCTCGACGCCGCCGGCGGAGACGAATGACGCTGCGCCCGCCGATCAGCAGTCGTTCAAGACCGCGCTGGCGGAGGCGTTCGGCCATCGCTCCTACGTGCTGCTGGTGCTCGGCTTCTTCACCTGCGGCTTCCAGCTCGCTTTCATCACCGTGCATTTGCCGGCCTATCTCGCCGACCGCGGCATTCCGGCATCGACCGGCGGCTGGGTGATTGCGGCGATCGGCCTGTTCAACATCGTGGGCTCGCTCAGCGTCGGCTGGCTGCAGAACGTCTTCCCGAAGCGCTACATCCTGTCGGTGATCTACTTCACCCGCGCGCTGTCCATCATCGCCTTCATCTCGTTCCCGATCACGACCTTCTCGGCGATCGCGTTCGGCGCGATCTCCGGCCTGACCTGGCTCTCCACGGTGCCGCCGACCTCGGCGCTGGTGGCGCTGATGTTCGGCACGCGCTGGTTTGCGACGCTGTACGGCTTCGCCTTCGTCAGCCATCAGGTCGGCGGCTTCCTCGGAGTCTGGCTCGGCGGCATCGTGTTCGAGCAGTACGGTTCCTACACCCCGATCTGGTGGCTGTCGGTGCTGTTTGGCGTGCTGTCCGCGCTGATCAACCTGCCGATCGTCGAAAAGCCCGTCGTCCGCCCGGTTGCGCAGCCTGCCTGATGGGGTAAACCATTTCCCCGAAACCAAGATTACGGGGAGTGCACATCGTGGCAACGTTCAAGGCAATCAGGATCGACAAGGCGGACAAGGGTACCACCGCCGCACTCACCCAATTCGACGAAGCCGAGCTGATGGACGGCGACGTCACCGTCCGCGTCGAGTGGTCGACGCTGAACTACAAGGACGGCCTCGCACTGACCGGCAAGGCACCGGTGGTGCGCCGGTTCCCGATGATCGCCGGCATCGATTTCGCGGGCACGGTCGAGCAATCCAGCCATCCGGACTGGAAGGCGGGCGACAAGGTCGTCTGCAACGGCTGGGGCATGGGCGAGACCCATCTCGGCGCCTATGCCGAAAAGGCCCGGGTCAAGGGCGACTGGCTGGTGCGGCTGCCCGACGGCATCTCGGCCCGCGATGCGATGGCGGTCGGTACCGCCGGCTATACCGCGATGCTCTCGGTGCTGGCGCTGGAGAAGCATGGTCTGACCCCGAAGAGCGGCCCGGTGGTGGTCACGGGTGCCGCCGGCGGCGTCGGCTCGGTGGCGATCGCCGTGCTGTCGAAGCTCGGCTACCACGTCATCGCGTCGACCGGGCGGATGTCGGAGACCGACTATCTCAAGGGTCTCGGCGCCACCGAGGTGATCGACCGCGCCGAACTGTCAGGTGCGCCCAAGGCGCTGGCGAAGGAGCGCTGGGCCGGCGGCGTCGACAGCGTCGGGTCGACCACGCTCGCCAACCTGCTGTCGATGACCAAGTATGGCGGAGCCATCGCGGCCTGCGGCCTGGCGGCCGGTATGGATCTGCCGTCGTCGGTCGCGCCCTTCATTTTGCGGGGTGTGTGCCTTCTCGGTATCGATTCGGTGATGTGTCCGATCGAACTGCGGAGGACCGCCTGGCGCCGCCTTGCCAGCGATCTGGATAAGGCAAAACTGGCTGATATCACTCACGAAATCGCCCTGGACGAAGTCATGGGCTTTGGCGCGAAAATCCTCGGTGGCCAAGTCCGCGGCCGCATCGTGGTAAAAATAGTCTGAGGACGTTCAGACTTTACCAACCAAGCTGCTCCAATGTTGCCACTGTTGGTATGGTAAGCAGCGGGTAAAGAGACTTGCGGCATGATCCCGGGGGGCCGGGTTTCCTCGCGCAGACGTCGAAAAGCGTTGGTGCGGGGGTCATGCGCAACAAGGAGCGAGTGCCCGCGCTCGTCAGTGGAGTAGCTCATGCTTGCGCGTTTGGTGTTGGGGGCCGTCACGGCCGGAGCAATGGTCGTGCCGGCATTCGCGGGCATGATGAACGCCGATGAGGCCCGCAGGTTCGTCGCCGGCAAGGTGTTCGCGTTCACCTGTTTCGATGGCACCCGCGGCGCCGGTCGCATCCTCGACGATCTGGGTGCGGCAGGCTCGGTCCAGTTCTCCGGCTCGGGGCCGATCCGTCACCTGCGCCTGCCCGGCAACACGCTGCAGATCCGCGGTCAGAGCGTTTGCGCGTCGCTGAAGGGCATTCCGTTCGAACCGTGCTTCAATCTCGACAAGCAGGACGACCGCTCGTTCCGCGGCTCGGTCTCCGGCATGGGCTTTGCCTATTGCGATTTCCATCACCAGGGCGGCCAGCAGATGCTGATGGCGCGCGCGGCGGCGCGTCCGCGCTCGCTGCATCCGCGCACCCGATCCGCGGATGCCTCGCAGACCGAAGTGTCGCGCGTTGAGACGCCGCAGGTCGGAAGCGCGAAGCTCGAGCCGGTCAAGGCCGAGCCCGCCAAGGTCGAGAGCGCACCGGAATTGCGCCGCTCCACTGACTAACCTTTCATCTGCGCGCTAGCGGGAATAGCGCCGCCAAGCCGTAGTCATACGGATGGCGGTCGCCACGCCTTGCTCGCTACTCAATACCTGGCGTTCGCCGCGAGGCGGGACATTGGGGACTCTGATTTTGAGTAGTCATATGGCGCAATATTTTTTTCGAATTAGTGATGGCGATTACGCTGGTGCATCCGACCACGCGACGGAGTTTGAAAGCCGCGACGTGGCCTGGGCCGAGATGACCAAGGTCTGCGGAAATTTCCTCGGCAGCATTTCGCGCAATCTGAAACAGAACAGCGAATGGCACATGGAGCTGCTCGACGAGGGCAGAAAACCCGTGTTCAGGATTCGACTGGTCGCCGAGTCCGTCGACTGAAGCTGTCCTTCAAGACGGCAAGTCCTAACCCTCAGCTTGCGCGAGCGGCGGAGCGGTTCGCCTGCGAAACAGGATCCGCTGATACAGCCAGCCGATCGCGACCAGCACGATGCCAAGGCACATGAACGACAGCGCGCGGTAGACACCAGTGAGCGTCGACATGTCGATCAGGAACGCCTTCAGGATCGTCAGCCCGATCACCGCAGCAGACGCAAGCCGCGCCCGCTGTGAGTTGACCATGATGCCGACGCCGAGCAGCGCGACGCCGAACATCAGCCAGGCGATCGAATAGGTGTATTGCTCCGCGCCCGTGGTCTCGCCACGCGTCAGCACCGGTCCATGGTAGAGCCTACGGATTTCGAACGTGACATAGGCGAGCGCAAGCACCAGCGCGCCGGCGGCGATCGTGTTGGCGTAGCCGGCAGGACGATGGCCCGCCACCGCATGGGACAGCAGCAGCGCCAGCACCGCCGGCAGCGCGTAGCCGAGCAGCAGCAGGTTGATGAAGCTGCCGCCGACGTCCTGCCACCACAGCATCGGATTCTCCAGCGCCAGCAGCCCGAACAGGCTGGCAAGCCCTGCGAACGCGGTCAGCAGGATCGCGCCGATATTGTGCACGATGCTGCCGCTGCGCAGGCGCAGCCGCTCCAGTCCGATCGCCATCGCAAGCGTCACGCCGACCTGCAGCGCGACCTCGGTCAGCCCGGCGCTGGCATAATAGACATCGCCGCTATTGACCGCGTGGCGGATCTCCATGAAGGCAAGCAGCACCGTGAACAGGATCGCGGCGGATTCGACGATGCGCAGCGGGACGTCGTCGCCGCTGCGGCGCAGGAAATGGCTTGCCGCCCAGAATGACAGCGCCGGCACGCCATAGCCCCACAGCAGCCAGTTGAAGATCGGCGTGGTGCCGACGGCGTCGCCCGCGATCCGGGGCTCATAGCCGATGCGCAGCACGACGATGCCGGCCAGGATCGCGGCAAGCCAGCGCAGGAACGGAATCGGCCGCTGCACCGACAGCCACGCCGTGCCCATCGACACCAGCGCGAGCGTGATGGTGAGCCAGCCCTTGTCGAGCGCGAAGGTCAGCGCCAGCGCCAGCGAGGCGAGGGCGCCGGTGGCGGACAACGCAATCGAAGGCGACAGCTCCGGCCGTTCGCCGCGCCGGGTCAGCGCCTCGGTCGCGGCTGCGTAGGCCGCCGCCAGCAGCACGGCGAGGATCGCGAATGGGATCGAGCGGTCGAGATGCGCGATGCGTGCATAGAGCGCGACCAGCAGCGCGACCGGTGTGAACACCGCCGCCGCGGCCCAGGTCACCGTGACCTGCGTGGTGGCAAAACGCAGTTGCGCGAGGAAGCCGGCGATGCCGAAGGCGGCTGCGAACAGCGCGGCGGTGACGAGATGCAGCGAGACCGAGCCGTCGGTCGCGGACGGGCCGATGCCCGGAATCGCGCCGCCCGGCAGCACCAGCATGTCGACGTTGCGGCGGACGGCCCATTCGCCGAACACAATGAACACGAAGATCGACGCGGCGCCGATCGCACGGGTAGCAGCAGGCGCGCGCCAGGCGACAAAAAGGCTGCCCGCTGTCAGCAAGGCAAAGCCGATCATCGCGACGTCGGCGTGGGCGCTGTTGAGCACGATCAGCATCGCGCCGAGCAGATAGGCGGCGAGCGAGCTAGATGAAATCGGCTCGATCTCCTCGCCGTCGCCGTCGGGACCGAACATGAAGCCGCAGGCCACGAGCAGCGCCGCCAGCACGAAGCCCGCGATGACGTGGAAGACGTGCGGCGCGATCATCTCGGGCCCGCATGCCAGGCATGGGAAGGTCCACAGCAGCGCGAAGGCGATCGTCGTGACCGCGAGCCAGCGCCACAGCCGGATGCGGGCAAGCGCGAAGGCTGCCGCCGTGACGATGGCGAGGTAGACGTAGAGCGACCAGAAGTCGGGCTTGTCTGACGACACCAGGAGCGGCGTGACGAAGGCGCCGACGATCCCGAGCCCGGCCAGCGCGGCGTGCCGAGCGCGACCATGCCGAGCAGGATGAAGGCGGTTGCCGGGGCGAGGAAGTCATACAGCGCGTAGGCGGCGTAGACGGTAGCGAATGCCACCGCGGTGCCCGCCGCGGTGAGGATCGCCGGGATGTTGGCGATCGGCAGCGCCGCGATGTTGGAGATGCTTTCCTGGCGCCTGGTCCATTCACCGGCGCCGAGCAGCGCCAGCGCAAACAATCCGCCGAGCATCGTGCGAACGCCGGGGCCGAGCAAACCGGCCTCGATCGAATAGCGCACCATGAAGAAGCCGCCGAGCGCGAGCGTCAGGCCGCCGATCCACACCACCCAGCGCGTGCCGAGCGTCTCCTCGAAGCCGGGCGCCGGCTGCGGCGGAGCTGGCGGCTCCGGCAGGGGCGGCGGTGCGGCGCCTGCAGCGTCCGCGGCTGGCTCGCTCTGCGCGGCCGGCTCGCCGGGAGCCGCCTCCGGGAGCGGTGGCGGCACGGCGGAAGGCGCCGTCGGCGGCGTCTGCTCGAACTCCTGCAGCGGGGCCAGCGGTGGTGGCATGGCCGTCCGCGCGGCGGCGCCGCCCGCGGCCTCGATCGCATCCAGGCGGCGCTGCAGCAGGTCGATCCGGCCCAGCGCCTTGCGCGCGAAAATGATCGCGACGATGGCGAGGACGAGCGTCAGGAAGTCGAACGGCGAATCGAACATTGGGCCTCCGGCAGGACGCGCCGGACTTGGCCAGCCGGCGGCCCGTCGCAACCTAGTAGTGCCGTGAGGAGGACCGGAAGTTCAAGCGATCGGGCGTGACCGGCCGCGCTAGTCCAGATCGATGCGGAAGGGGCGGCCTTCGACGCTCATGCTGCCGGGACCCATCGCGTCGAGTGCACGCAGCATCCGGCCCTCGCGTCCCAGCGCCTTGTCGGCGAGGCTGACGATCAGCCGGTTGGGGGCCGCGATCGGCGAGGCCTCGCGGATCATCCGGGCGATGGACATTTCGTCGCGGTGCGGGTTGAGGGCGCAGACCGTGGCGAATGCGCTCGCGGTCGAGCGGCTGATGCCGGCGTAGCAATGCACCACCATCGGTGCTTGGCGATCCCAGCCGCGCACGAAGCTCAGCACCTTCTCGATATGCGACTCGTTGGGCGCAACGAATCCGTCCATCTGTTCGATGATGTCGTCCATCGACACTTTCAGGTGGTTGGCCGGCAGCACGGAAGGCGGTCGCTGCACTTGGTCGACATTGGCCATCACGGTCAGCACATGGCTGGCGCCGGTGGCGCGAACCGTGTCGGAGAGTGCGGCAAGCGAGCAGACGTGAAGCATGATGGTCCTTCTATCGGGGGTGCCGGATTATAACGGCTGCTCCCGAACGGGCAAAGGCGGGGGTGCCATGCCGATTTGTCGTTTTGCGGCGCAACCGGCGGCACGTTTTGCGGTGCCGCCCTACGAAGCGTGCAATGCCTTGAAGCGCTCAAGAAACTGCTTTTCGGCCCGCGCGGCGGTCCATGGCGTCAGATAGTCGCGCTCGGTCGCTTCGGGCAGTTCCGGATCGCGGCCGAACAGCCGCTTGGCCTCGGCTTGCGAAAATCCCGCCAGATGCGTCGCCTCGAGATAGGCGGCGCCACGATCGGCGGCCTTGATCTGCTGGGTGATCTCGTCCGCCAGCACGGCCGGCAAGCCGAAGCGAATATGGATCGCGCTGAGCAGCCGCTTTTCCACCGCCTTGTATTCGCCTGACAGCACCGCCTTGAACGGTGAGATCATGTCGCCGATGACATATTCCGGTGCGTCGTGCAGCAGCGCGGCGAGACGATGGCGGATGTCGACGCGCGGCATCTGCTGGCGCATCACCGCCTCGACCAGCAGCGTGTGCTGGGCCACCGAGAAGATGTGCGCCCCGCTGGTCTGGCCGTTCCAGCGCGCGACCCGCGCCAGTCCATGCGCGATGTCGACGATTTCGATATCGAGCGGCGACGGGTCGAGCAGGTCCAGCCGGCGTCCCGACAACATCCGCTGCCAGGCGCGGGTTGTCTCCGTCGATTTGCGCGCCGTCATTTCTTCTTGAGTCGCGGTGTGCGGAGCTTGCCGCTGCAGCTCTCGTGGCAGAAGCAGGTCACGAGGTGATCGTTGACCATGCCGGTCGCCTGCATGAAGGCGTAGACGATGGTGGGACCGACGAACTTGAAGCCGCGCGCGCCGAGCTCCTTGGAGACCTTGATCGAGACCGGCGTCGAGGCCGGCACGCTCGCGGTGGTCTTGAATTGATTGACCTTCGGCTTGCCGTCGACGAAGTCCCACAGGAAATTCGAGAAGCCGGGCCCCTTCTCCATGATCTCCAGATAGCCCTTGGCACTCGCGACCGCGCCTTCGATCTTGGCGCGGTTGCGGACGATGCCGGCATCGTTCATCAGCGCGTGGACCTTCTTGGTGTTGTAGCGCGCGATCTTCTCGGGCTGGAAATCGTCGAAGGCTTTGCGGAAGTTCTCGCGCTTGCGCAGGATCGTGATCCAGGACAGGCCGGCCTGGAAGCCGTCGAGGATCAGCTTTTCATAGAGCGCGCGGTCGTCATATTCCGGCACGCCCCATTCATTGTCGTGATAGGCGATGTAGAACGCATCCTCGCCCGGCCAGGGGCAGCGCGTCTTGCCGTCGGGATGCAGCTGCGCGGTACGGCTCATGCGACGGTCTGCTTGGGTGTGATGCGGACGGCGTCAGGTTCGGCGAGGTGTAGCGACAGCCCACCCGCGGTCAGCGCCAGCCCAGCGTCGAGCGCGTCGGCGACGCGATCGATGCGGACCAGCGCGAGACCTTTCTCTCCGGCGGTTGAGCCGATGGTGCCGACCTGCTTGTCGCCAGCCAGGATGGTAGCGCCGGCTTCGGGGGCGGGGCCGTCGAGGACAATCTTCACCGTACGGGTGCGCGCCGTGCCGCGGTGCTGCATGCGCGACACCACCTCCTGGCCGACATAGCAGCCCTTGTCGAAATCGACGCCGTTGAGGCGATCCATGTTGGTCTCGTGCGGGAAGGCGTCGCCATACATGAAGTCGACCCCGCCGCGCGGCACGCCGGTGGCGATCCGATGCGCCTCGTAGGCGCTGGAGTCGACGAGATCGGCACCGATCAGCTCAGCGAGCTTCTGCTTCAAATCTTCCGGAATCAGGATGCGCCAGCCGAGCGCTGGGTTGCGCGGATCGGCGAACGCGAGATCCGGCGTCGCCGCCGGCTCGCCATCCCAGGCCGCCAGCACACCAAGGCCGTCGGACAGGTTCTCGACCACGACCTTGGCGCGCAGCTTGTAGAAGCCGAGCTTGTCGGCAAGGCCCTTGGCGAGCGCGTGCGGCGCATCGATCAGGAAGCCGCCGCCGTGGCCGGCGGGTATCTCGGTGATCAGGAAATCGACGATGATCTTGCCCTGCGGCGTCAGCAGCGCGCCGAACCGGGCCTGTCCCGCGCGCAACTCGGCGATGTCGGCGGTGATGAGGCCGTTGAGGAAGTTGCGGGCGTCCTCGCCAGAGACCTTGACCACGCCCCGATCTGGAAGAAACGCTGCTTTCATTCGCAAAATTGGCTCTTTTCCAAGTTCCTTGGGAAACGCGCAGGCCGCGATATCCCCTGCCAAGCTAAGGCGCTAGAGTGCGCCGAACAAGGCCCGCGCGACAGCCGAAAGCGGGCGTCGAGGACCGATGAATCAGCATTTTGACACCATTCTAAAATCCGGCACCGTGGTCAATCAGGACGGCGAGGGCGTGCGCGATATCGGTATCGCGGGCGGCCGTATCGCCGCGATCGGCTCGCTCAATCAGGCCTCGGCCGGCGAGGTGATCGACTGCAAGGGCCTGCACATCCTGCCCGGCGTGATGGACACCCAGGTGCATTTCCGCGAGCCCGGGTTGACCCAGAAGGAAGACCTCGAGACCGGCTCGCGCAGCGCGGTGATGGGCGGGGTCACCGCCGTGTTCGAGATGCCGAACACCAATCCGCTGACGGTCACCGAAGCGGCCTTCACCGACAAGATCAAGCGCGGCCGCCATCGCATGCATTGCGATTTCGCGTTCTTCATCGGCGGCACCCGCGAGAACGTGCAGGATCTGCCGGAGCTCGAGCGCGCCCCGGGCTGCGCCGGCGTCAAGGTGTTCATCGGCTCCTCCACCGGCGCGCTGCTGGTCGAGGACGACGCAAGCCTGCGGCGGATCTTCCAGGTGATCCGGCGCCGCGCTGCGTTCCACGCCGAGGACGAATACCGTCTCAACGAGCGCAAGCCGCTGCGGATCGAGGGCGATGCTCGCTCGCATCCGGTGTGGCGCGACGAGGCCGCGGCGCTGATGGCGACCGAGCGTCTGGTCAATCTCGCGCGCGAGACCGGCAAGCGCATCCACGTGCTGCACATCTCGACCAAGGAAGAGATTCTATACCTGCGTGACCACAAGGATGTCGCCTCCTGCGAAGCGACGCCGCACCACCTCACCATGGCCGCGCCGGAGTGCTACGAGCGGCTCGGCACACTGGCCCAGATGAACCCGCCGGTGCGCTCGGCCGATCACCGCGCCGGCATCTGGTACGGTATCGAGCAGGGCATCATCGACGTGCTCGGCTCGGATCACGCGCCGCATACGCTGGAGGAGAAGGCCAAGACCTATCCGGCCTCGCCGTCGGGCATGACCGGCGTGCAGACGCTGGTGCCGCTGATGCTCGATCACGTCAATGCCGGGCGGCTGTCGCTGGCTCGCTTCGTCGATCTCACCAGCGCGGGGCCTGCGCGCCTGTTCAACATCGCCTGCAAGGGCCGCATCGCGGCCGGTTACGATGCTGACTTCACAATCGTCGACCTGAAGCGCAGCGAGACCATCACCAACAAATGGATCGCCTCGCGCGCCGCCTGGACGCCTTATGACGGCGTGCGGGTGCATGGCTGGCCGGTCGGCACCTTCGTGCGCGGCCGGCGGGTGATGTGGCAGGGCGAAGTCACGACGCCGTCGACCGGCGAGCCGGTTCGGTTCCTCGAGACGCTGAAGCCGTAGGTTCGCGTTTGACGCGTTTTCTTGACGCGAACCGGCGGCCCACTTCGCTCGAAAACGCTATCGTTTTACTGTCGGGCCAATGCCAGCGAGAACTCGCCGTTGCGCACGCGCGCGGCGAGGCCCTCGGCGAATTTCGCCACCGCGTCCTCGCCATAGGTGCCGACCAGCTCGGCGAGCGCCGCAAACAGGCTCGCCTGCGCGAGGCAGTCGCCATCGACGCCGTCGTGACGCGCTTCAGCCCAGGCCTCGTTGAGGTAGCCCAGCGCGGCCTGCTTCTGCTCGTGGTCGGGTCGCGGGTCTTGGTGATGGGGGAAGGACGCTGGATGGCGCATGAAACTCTGCAAATTGACAGCGCGCGGTCCGAGGAGCGAACCACTGCGACGTGCGAGATGTATCACGCATGCAGGTACCGCCTAGCCCACATCTTTCGAAAAGGTTAACGGCGGCCTCGGCATTTAAAGGGGAATTCCGGATATCCGGGCCGCGATCAGCCGAATGAGCTGTGGATATGGTCCAGCACCGCGCGCGGCGTGGCGCACAGATGGCTGGCGCCGGCCTCGGTCAGCTCCTCGGGCGTGCCGTAGCCATAGGTGACGCCGACCGCCCGGATGCCGTTTCGATTCGCCCCGATCACGTCGTGGCTGCGATCGCCGATCATCAGGGATTTGGCCGGATCGGCCCCGGTCTGCGCCAGCGCATAGGTGAGCAGGTCGACCTTGTTGACCCGGGTTCCGTCGAACTCCGAGCCGAACACGTGGTCGAAATAGCCGCCGAGGCCGAAATGCGCGATGATCCGCGTCGCGAACACATGCGGCTTCGAGGTCGCGACGAACATCCGGCCCGGTGCCCGGCGCAGCTCGGCCAGAACCTCCGCGATGTCGGGATAGACCGCGTTCTCGAACAGCCCGACATCGCCGAATCTTTCGCGGTAGAGCGCGACCGCGCGGTCGGCGAGCTCCTCGCCGCCGAGCAGCATCGCAAAGCTCGCCCTGAGCGGCGGCCCGATGCACCAGATCAGTTCATCCTGCGAGGGAACCGGCCGGCCGAGCTTTTCCAGCGCGTACTGGATCGAGCCGGTGATACCGGGCTTCGGGTCGGTCAGGGTGCCGTCGAGGTCGAAGAAGATCGCCCGTTCAGTTGGCATAGCGGGCCGTCAGGTCGCGCGAGATTTTCGAGCCCTCCTCGATGTAGCGGCGGATCGCCACGGTGGCCGCGGGCGTGCAGGTCCGGTAGGTCTGCTGGAAGCCGTTATAGCCGCGGTTGAAGCCTGCGATCATGCGGGCGCGGCGGTCGCCGGAGGGGGTCTCGGCATCGATCAGCGCCTGCATCTCGTTGCGCCATTTGGCACCCTCGTTGGAGCCGCAGATGCCGCGCAGATAGTGCAGGGCGCCGAGGATCTCGGCCAGCCGTTGCAAATCGCCGTCGAACGGCGCAGCCGCGTCCTGCGCCCGGGCGGGCGTCGCAAGGCATGCCGACAACAGGATCACAACGGCGAGAAAGGCTTTGATCATCGGGGTTCCGGAATGGCCGTGGTATGCCCCCTCAATGCGCCCGAGGCAAGGCGGCCGAGCCCCCCAAAGCCGCTAAAACGGGCCTCAAACCAGCCGCCGGGCGGCCGCAATCACCTCATGCAGGCCGCCGGTGACCTTGAGGTCGCCGATCTCCTCCGGCGCCAGCCATTTGAAATCGTCGTGCTCGTCGTTCAGGTGAGGCTCGCGGGACGCCCAGCGCGCCGCAAAGGTCATGATCAGATAGTGTCCGGTGCCGGGGCCGGTCGGCAGCACCTCGCGCCAGCCGGCGAGGCCGACGATCTCGACCTTGAGGCCGGTCTCCTCGTCGATCTCCCGGTGCAGGGCGGTATGCAGCGATTCGCCGAACTCGACCCGGCCGCCGGGCAGCGAATAGAAGCCCTTGCCGGGCGAGCGGGCGCGGCGCACCAGCAGCACCTTGTCGTCGCGGAAAATCACGCCTGACACGGCGAGCTGCGGGCGGATCGGAGGTTCGGGAGAGGTCAAGGTGATTAGCAGCCGGTTGTGAAGACCATCATGCCCGATATCTCAGGCGCCCGCCATGATGCTGTCGACATCGGCCTCTGCGGCGCCATTGATGATGCCGGCGGTCTGCATCACCAGCGGCTTGACCCAGACGATCGCCTGCTCGGCGAGCGCGACCCGGCTCTTGTCCTGCTGCAATTGCCGCATCGCCGCCCCGACCTCGGTCAGGATCTTCGTCATGCTGTCGGTGAGCTGGTCGAATTCGGCTCGGATTGCGGCGTCCGCGGTCTCATAGGCCTCGATCGCGAGATCGCGCGCCCGAAAATTCGACGCGGTGAAATGCTCAGCATAGGACAGCGGCTGCCATTCGAGGAAATCGCTGGCGCATTCCGGCAGGTCCGGGACCATCTCCAGCAGCATGATGGCTTCGTTGAAGTGATTGAGGTAGTCCGTGGCAAGCCCGGTGCGGGGATTGATGTTGGCGGCGCGCAACAGCGCCGCCCGCGCCTCGTCGGGGTACGTCGGTCGCGGGGAAGAGCCCGCTATGGCGGCCGTTGAGGTCATTGATCGCAGTCTTTAACGTTCCAAGTTAAGGCAGAATAAACGGATACCACTCTGGACGGCAAATGTGCGGACGCTTTGTCATTACCTCGCCGCCGGCGGCCTTGCGCGAGATGTTCGGCTATATCGAGCAGCCGAATTTTCCGCCACGGTATAATGTTGCGCCGACCCAGCCGATCCCGGTGGTGCTGCTGCAGAATGGCGGCCGGCATTTTCAATTGATGCGCTGGGGCCTGATCCCGTCGTGGGTCAAGGACCCCAGGACCTTCTCGCTGCTGATCAACGCGCGCTCCGAGACGGTGCGTGAGAAGCCGGCCTTCAAGAACGCGATCAAGCGGCGTCGCGCGCTGATCCCGGCCGACGGCTATTACGAATGGCAGGATGCCGGCGGCCGCAAGCGGCCATTCTTCATTCATCGCCGCGACGGACACCCGCTTGCCTTTGCCGCGCTCGCCGAGACCTGGATGGGACCGAACGGCGAGGAGCAGGACACGGTCGCGATCGTCACCGCGCCCGCGAGCCCTGATCTTGCGCAGCTGCATCACCGCGTGCCGGTCACGATCAGGCCCGAGCAATTCGTGCGCTGGCTCGACTGCCTGCCGAACGATGTCGACGACGTGATGCCGATGCTGAAGGGCCCCGAGGTCGGCGAGTTCGCCTGGCACCAGGTGACGATGCGCGTCAACGCGGTCGCCAATGACGATGCGCAATTACTGCTGCCGATGACCGCGGAGGAAATCGCCGCGGAGGACGCGCCGCAGCCGAAGAAGGCCGCGCCGAGGAAGGCGGCGGTGCGGGAGGACGGCGGGCAGGGGTCGTTGTTTTGAGGGCTCACTGAACCGGCGTGATGCAGCGCGGATTTGCGTCAGCTCTCTCCACATCGTCGTCCTGGCGCAAGCCAGGACCCATATGTGGACGGCCCCCGTGGCACAAGAGCTGTTTGGTGAGATCGGATCGCTTGCATCCATATGTCCGGCCTGTTGGGTGCGATCGAATGGATCGCTGGCCAAGATGGTTTGCGCGATGCGAGTTCCAAACAACCACGCGGCCTGTTGGCGGCCGATGGG